>NZ_QUIU01000009.1:0-134991 GCF_003480225.1 Clostridium sp. AM34-9AC | reverse complement strand
CCCACCGGGAGACCTTACATCGAGGAAGGACATTCCGTCCGTCATGGGCGTTCGTGGATTTGTTTCACTAACTCTCAATTTACTTCCGGTGCTTATTCTCCAAAGCCGCTTCCACGAATCCCTTAAATAACGGATGGGGTCTGTTGGGTCTGGACTTGAGCTCGGGGTGTCCCTGGGTGGCTACGAAGAAGGGATGCTCGGTAAGCTCGCACATTTCCACGATACGTCCGTCAGGGGACAGACCGGACAGACGAAGACCGTGTTCGGTGAGGACGGCGCGATAATCGTTGTTGACCTCATAACGATGACGATGTCTCTCGGAGATATTCTCCTGTCCGTAGAGCTGATAAGCACGGGAATCCTTATCCAGTACACAAGGGTATGCACCCAGTCTTAAGGTACCGCCGATATCCTCAACACCGTTCTGGTCCGGCATCAGAGCGATCACAGGATGTGTGGTGTTAGGATCCAGTTCCACACTGTGGGCATCCGTATACCCGATGACATTTCTTGCATATTCCACGATTGTCAGCTGCATTCCAAGACACAGTCCCAGGAAGGGAATCCCATGGGTTCTTGCATACTGGATCGCCAGGATCTTGCCTTCGATACCCCGGGAACCGAAGCCGCCGGGTACCAGGACACCGTTGCAGTCACCTAACAGTTCTTCCACATTTTCAGGCGTTACCGTCTCAGAGTCGATCCATTTGATGTGTACGGTCGCATGATTGGTGATACCGCCATGCTTCAAAGCCTCTACGACACTGATATAGGCATCATGCAGAGAGACATATTTTCCGACCAGAGCCACCTGCACTTCATCGGTTGGATGACGCAGATCCTCTACCATCTTCTTCCAGTCTGCCAGATCCGGCTCCGGACAATCCAGATGCAGACATTCACAGGCTACCTGTGCCAGATGCTCTTTTTCCATAGCTAACGGAGCCTCATACAGATATTCCACATCCAGATTCTGCAATACATGGCTCTGAGGTACGTTACAGAACAGAGCAATCTTGTCCTTGATGGACTGATCCAGAGGATGCTCACTTCTGCAGACGATGATATCCGGCTGGATGCCCATGCCCTGCAGATCCTTAACACTGGCCTGGGTAGGCTTGGTCTTCAGTTCCTGAGAAGCGCTCAGATAAGGAATCAGTGTTACGTGGATCAGAATGGCATTATCATGACCGACCTCATGCTGGAACTGACGAATGGACTCCAGGAAAGGCTGGCTCTCGATATCACCTACGGTACCGCCGACCTCGATGATGGCGATACGGGTCTCATCATCCGTAAAATTGCGGTAGAAACGGCTCTTGATCTCATTGGTTATATGAGGGATGACCTGTACCGTACCTCCGCCGTAATCACCACGACGCTCTTTCTGCAATACGGACCAGTATACCTTACCGGTGGTGACATTGGAATTCCTATCCAGGTTCTCATCGATGAAACGCTCATAATGTCCCAGATCCAGATCGGTCTCCGTGCCATCCTCCGTGACGAATACTTCGCCGTGCTGGATCGGGTTCATGGTGCCGGGATCAATATTGATATATGGATCGAATTTCTGCATGGTTACTTTGTAACCTCTTGCTTTTAACAGTCTTCCCAGGGAAGCTGCGGTAATTCCTTTTCCGAGGCCGGATACGACTCCTCCGGTCACAAATACGTACTTTACTGCCATAATTTTCTCCTCCTTTTGATATAGTAACTATTCAGTCTCCATTCGCAAAATCGCTCTTTCAGAGCTTTCCTGAATAACATGCTTGCATGTTATTTGCTCATGGTGGTTACTTCGCTTTTTTAATAGTTATGCATATAAAAAGAGCGAAGAACTCCCCTTGGGGAGCACCTTCGCTCAATAACTGCCATAATTTATAGTAGCATGACAAAATGTTTAGTTGTGATAAAGCTTCTGGTTCTGGTAATGAGGTTCGCATGTCAGATTCACACCTAATTTGCGGAAGGTATTCATGTCAATCTGGGACAGGATCACGCTGGAGTGCACTTCGGAACCTTTCAGGTTCTTCAACTGCTCCACAGCAGCCTTCGCGGTATCATCCGAAGCTGCACAGATGGAAAGGGCGATCAGCGTCTCATCTGTATGAAGTCTGGGATTGCGGTTCCCCAGATAGTTCGTCTTCAGATCCTGGATGGGACCGATGGCGGTAGGTGAGATCAGCTGTACTTCGTCCGGAATGCCTGCCAGAGCTTTCAGGGCATTTAATAATAATGCGGAAGAAGCACCCAGCAGAGTACTGGTCCGTCCGGTGAGGACTCTGCCGTCCGGAAGCTGGATCGCAGCTGCCGGTTCCCCGGTGGTCTCTGCTTTGATATTGGCTGCGCTGACTACTGCACGATCGTCGATGGTGACACCTGCCTGCTTCATCAGAAGCTCAAGCTTTAAGATCTGGTCGTCACTGGCGGTACCCTGGCGCTTCTGGCACAGAGTGTGGTAGTAGCGGCGGATGATTTCCTGTTTGGCGGCGTCGCGGACAGCTTCGTCATCAACAATACCGAAGCCTGCCATATTGACACCCATGTCAGTAGGAGACTTGTAAGGGCAGCTACCCATGATCTTCTCAAACATAGCGCTGACTACGGGGAAAATCTCCACGTCACGATTGTAATTGATCGTGGTCTCACCATAAGCTTCCAGGTGGAAGGGATCGATCATATTGACATCGTTCAAGTCTGCGGTAGCGGCTTCATAAGCCAGGTTTACCGGATGCTTTAACGGAATATTCCAGATTGGAAAGGTCTCATATTTGGCATAACCGGCCTTGATGCCTCTCTTGTATTCATGATACAGCTGGGAGAGACAGGTAGCCATCTTGCCGCTTCCGGGTCCGGGAGCAGTCACCACCACCAGAGAACGGGTGGTTTCAATATAATCGTTCTTACCGTAACCTTCATCACTTACGATGAACGGAATATTGGAAGGATATCCGGGAATGGAATAATGACGATACACCTTCATTCCCAGGGACTCCAGTTTTTTCTGATAAGCAATGGCACTGGGCTGTCCGGCAAAGCGGGTCAGACACACACTGCCTACATACAGGCCGTAGCCGCGGAATGCATCGATCAGACGTAACACGTCCAGATCATAGGTGATGCCTAAGTCGGAACGAACCTTGTTTTTCTCAATGTCTGCTGCATTGATGACGATGACGATCTCAGCCTCGTCCTTCAGCTGTGCCAGCATGTTGATCTTACTGTCCGGATGGAAACCGGGCAATACGCGGGATGCATGATAATCATCGAACAGCTTGCCGCCGAACTCCAGATACAGCTTACCGCCGAATTTTGCGATACGCTCCTTGATCTTCTCAGACTGCATGCTGAGATATTTATCATTGTCAAAACCTATCTTGTACATTGTTGATACCTTCCTCAACTGATCTTTGCAACTAAAATCCCATGATGTGTCTATT
The DNA here is from genome assembly GCF_003480225.1 of Clostridium sp. AM34-9AC. Classification (NCBI taxonomy): domain Bacteria; kingdom Bacillati; phylum Bacillota; class Clostridia; order Eubacteriales; family Clostridiaceae; genus Clostridium; species Clostridium sp. AM34-9AC. The sequence continues at coordinate 131,548 of NZ_QUIU01000009.1, read as the reverse complement.
ATAGTTTAGTGTTTCCCAAAAATCTACTGGAAAGTAAAAAATTTTTTGGAAATCATTATTATATCTAACAAATTTGGGCAAATAATCACATAATGAGCAATTTTAAACAAAGAGCTCCTTTCCTATAATGAAATTGTAATAAAACAGAACAAAAAAGTTCTGAAAAAGCAAAAAACTATATACGGGAGGGACGCGTTTTGCAATACGGTTATTTCGATAATGAAAAAAGAGAATACGTCATCGACAACGTGGCTCTGCCCTGTTCCTGGACAAACTATCTGGGTGTCGAGGACATGGCAGCGGTCATCAATCACACGGCGGGAGGTTATCTGTTCTACAAAACTCCCGAGTATCACAGGATCAGCCGTTTCCGTGGGAATGGGGTACCCATGGACCGGCCGGGATTCTATGTATACATCAGAGATAATGAGAAGAAGGATTACCATTCCATCTCCTGGCAGCCGGTGGCGAAGGACCTGTCCAAGGCAAGCTACCGCTGCCGTCACGGACTGTCTTACACGGTCTATGAAAGTGAGTATGACGGACTGGCATCTTCACAGACGATGGTCATTCCCTGTGGGGAGAATGTATTGCTGTGGGACGTAAAGGTGAAAAACACCACAGATGCCGTCAGGGATCTTTCCTTATTTACTTACATGGAATTTTCTTTCCATCACATTATGATCGACAACCAGAATTTCCAGATGAGCCTGTACTGTGCCGGATCTTCTTATGAAGATGGCATCATCGAGGAAGACTTATTTTACGAGGAAAAAGGGTATCAGTATCTGACGGCCAGCTTCACACCGGATGGTTATGACTGCGTCAGAGAGAAATTCCTGGGAGTCTATGGCACCGAAGATCATCCGGCAGGCATGGAGAGAGGAACTCCGGAAGGTTCCACAGAACTTGGTGGCAATCACTGCGGCAGCTTGCAGAAGAACTTCAAATTACAGCCCGGCGAAGAAGCACGTTTTGTGATCATGCTGGGAGAAGGCAATCGTGAAGAGGTCAGACGGATCCGGGTAAAATACAGCGATCTGAAAAGAGTGGACGCAGTCTACACCGATCTGGCAGCCTACTGGAAACAGAAATACGCTGCACTGCAGATCCAGACACCCAACGAAGGTATGAATACCCTGATCAATACCTGGACTTTGTATCAGTCGGAGATCAACGTTATGTTTAAAGGGTGTTAGTATATAATTGGTTGTTGTGAGTTGTTTGTTGCTGGCGAATGCCCGGAAACTGTAGAAAAACATAGTTTCCGGGTATTCGTTATTTCCGGGAATAGTTCAGAGTTTTTTCATATTTGAGCTATTGATTTATCCACAGGTTATCTCTATAATAGATATGATTGCTCAGATTTCAACTGTGCAGTTGAAATAACGGAAGTGCAATAGCGTATAAAATAGAAAATGGAGATGACATGAGAAAATTAATTGAGTCATATAATAACGGCTATGGCCCCGGCAACGGAGGCAATGGCAACGGAGCTCCCGGCGGCGGTAACAATGGCGGGAGCGGCAATAACAGTAACGGAGGTAACGGCAATGGTTCACCGAAGCGCCCCAGCATCCTGATGCTGATCCTGTCGGGACTGATGACAGTGATCGTTGTACTGATGCTGTATAATGCGTTCTTCGGCACCAATACCGGAACGGAAGTATCTTATACCGATTTCCTGAAGGATCTGGAAGCGGACAAGGTTGCTGCGGTGGAGGTAAATAAGGAAAGCGGCATGGTGACGGTACAGCTGAAGCAGGAAGCTGCAGCCACCCCGGCACCGGGCAGTTATGTCAGCTTCTATGGAATTACCCAGAAGGTGACACAGTCCCAGACTGTATATTATACAATGCTGATGGAGGATCTGGATACCCTGACAGCCAGATTGCAGGAGCATGATGTTCAGGGGAATCGCGTGACCAGCAATACTTCCAATTTCCTGATGGAGATTCTGGTAACCGTGGTATTGCCGGTGGTACTGATCTGGATCGTGGCAGGTTTTCTGTTCCGCAGAATGGGCGGAAGCGGCGGACCCATGGGCGTGGGCAAGAGCAATGCCAAGGTATATGTACAGAAGGAGACCGGCGTTACATTCAAGGATGTGGCCGGTGAAGACGAAGCAAAGGAATCTCTGGTGGAAGTCGTGGACTTCCTGCATAATCCACAGAAATATTCCAAGATCGGTGCAAAACTGCCCAAGGGAGCATTGCTGGTGGGCCCTCCCGGAACCGGTAAGACTTTGCTGGCCAAGGCAGTGGCAGGAGAAGCACATGTACCGTTCTTCTCTCTGACGGGTTCTGATTTTATTGAACTGTATGTAGGTGTGGGCGCCAGCCGTGTCCGTGACCTGTTCAAGGAAGCGACCAAGAACGCGCCCTGTATCGTATTTATTGATGAGATCGATGCCATCGGACGAAGCCGTGATTCCAAGTACGGTGGAGGCAATGAAGAGAGAGAGCAGACGCTGAATCAGTTATTATCCGAAATGGATGGCTTCGACAGTTCCAAAGGTATCCTGATCCTGGGGGCAACGAATCGTCCGGAGATCCTGGACAAGGCGCTCTTACGTCCCGGACGTTTTGACCGCCGTATCATCGTAGACAAGCCGGATCTCAAAGGCCGTGTGGAAATCCTGAAAGTACATTCCAAGGATGTGAAGATGGACGAGACCGTGGATCTGGATGCGATTGCACTGGCTACCAGCGGAGCGGTCGGTTCCGATCTGGCCAATATGATCAACGAGGCAGCTATCAATGCTGTCAAGGAAGGCAGAGAATTTGTAAGCCAGAAGGATCTGTTCGCAGCTGTGGAACAGGTGCTGGTAGGTAAGGAAAAGAAAGACCGCATCATGAGCAAAGAGGAACGTCGCATCGTATCCTATCATGAAGTGGGACATGCACTGATCAGCGCTTTACAGAAAAACTCCGAGCCGGTACAGAAAATTACCATTGTCCCCCGTACCATGGGTGCGCTGGGGTATGTCATGCAGGTACCGGAGGAGGAAAAATACCTCAACACCGAGGCAGAACTTCGGGATATGCTGGTAGGTCTGGTGGGTGGACGTGCCGCTGAGGAAGTAGTATTCGACACTGTGACCACCGGTGCAGCCAACGATATTGAAAAAGCTACTTCTATTGCCCGTAACATGATCACACGATACGGTATGAGCAAGCGCTTTGGGCTCGTGGGCCTGGCTACCGTAGAGAGCCAATATCTGGAGGGAAGAACCGCGCTGAACTGTAGTGATGAAACGGCAGCAGCCATTGACGAAGAAGTCGTTGCCATGATCAAGGAGAGCTACGATCAGGCATTGCAGATGCTTCGCGAGAACAGAGAACTGATGGATAAGCTGGCAGCGTTCCTGATCGAGCGTGAGACCATCACCGGTAAGGAATTCATGGAGATCTTTCGCAGAGAGAAGGGACTGCCTGACCCAGAGGAAGAGAAGAAAGATGTGACAGAAACAAATGCTGCGGGCAGTGCAGTAAAGGGCAACAGCGTGGATGTGACCATTGGGGAACAGGTCATGACTTCCACCGATTCAACTTTCCAACCCCTGACTTTCGAAGACAGCCTGCAGGAAGCAAAGGAGCAGACTGCACCGGCGCAGGATACCGCAAAGGAGCCTGCAGAATCCGCAAAAGAAGAGACTTCCGCACAGGAGAAGCATGAACAGGAATCCACAGAGCAGAAAAGCGATGCTGCCGAGGAGTCGAAGGATCCTAAGGATCCTCCTCAGGGACCGGTAGGACTGTTCTCCCATGGAACATTATAGATGTCGAGAACTTTTGAACCCGACACCTATAAAATAGAGTAATTAGCAAAGAGCATTAGTCAAATGACTGATGCTCTTTTAAAAGGTGCGATATTATCACAATTTTTAAAAAACCTCGCAGAGGCGGTTTTGCAAATGGGGTTCAGAATAGTTACTTTAATTTTTATGTTCAAATGCGAACTCCGGGTTGATTATTTTGTAATAATGCTTTATCATAATAAAGTGTCGGGAGATTCCCGGACAGACTGCACAGGCAGTCAGATCGCAATGAGGAGGTAATATCAGAATGTTAAAACAGCTATCCATTTACGCTGAAAATAAAAAAGGAGCCCTGCAGGCTATGACCAATGCGCTGTATGAAGCAGGCATCAATATCTGGGGTTCCGTTACCAACGACGGCGCGGAGTACGGCATCAACCGCATGGTGGTATCCGATCCCGATAAGGCAAAAGAGGTTCTGACAGAGAAAGGTTATCTCTGCCGTTTTGTGGATGTTCTGGCTGTGGAGATCGAGGATAAGCCTGGTGCACTGAATACCCTGCTGACAGCTCTCTTAGACAGCAATGTCAATGTGGACTATACCTACCTATCCTTCAACCGTGATTCTTCCACACCTGTCATGATCCTGCACACCGCAGATCCTGAGGAAGTGGAAATCTGCCTGAGAGCAAAGGGATTCAAGATGGTATAGCACCAGAGCCTTTTGTTAAAAATTGAGATTTAGCGAAATATCCCCGTAGCCCTTGGCAGGGTATAAGAAACGCGGCACGCTCGTACTTTAGTACGATGCGCTCCTGTCGCAGAGCGTAGCGGTACATAAGCGGTCACAGTACGACCGCAATGCGTCCCTTGGGACGCTATGGTACCGACGTCTGCTTACGGCACTGCTTATTCTTATACCCAGCCGGGGCTACTGTTTTTTTAAAACTTTCCAAAACGCAGAACTCCCGGCGTATGTGGTGCCATGTCGAAGATGTTTGTCGGAGGATGTTGATATTTTCTAGAAAAGTGCTGAAAGACAGGGGGAAAGCGGACACGATGTCCGCGTCAGCCGATTGTCGACATGGATGTCGACTGTAGGCGGCCCCGTCATGACGAGAATTACTCATCACTTTTCGTAGAAAATTCACATCCGGAGACCTTACATCGAGACATGTGTATCGCATGCTCCGGGAGTTCGTGGATTTTGCCAATGTATTTAACTAACTCTCAAGTTACAATATTAAATCCCTTATTGTATTTTTCCCCAGAATCGGTATGATAGAAGCATGCGAGGAAATATTTATGTTTAATTTTGAAGAAGAATTAAAAAAGCTCCCCCGCAAGCCGGGAGTGTATATCATGCGGGATGACAAGGATGTCATTTTGTATGTGGGAAAAGCCATCAACCTGCACAATCGTGTAAGGTCTTATTTTCGTGAAAATATCGGCAGAGGTCCTGCCATTGACCAGATGGTATCATTGATCGCGCGTTTTGAATATATCGTGACGGACTCCGAACTGGAGGCACTGGTACTGGAGAACAATCTGATCAAAGAGAATTCTCCGAAATACAACACTCTGCTGAAGGATGACAAGACGTACCCTTATATCAAGGTGACGGTGGGGGAGGATTATCCCAGAATCCTGTTTTCCCGTACCATGAAGAAGGATAAGTCCCGCTATTTCGGTCCTTATACCAGTGCTGCGGCGGTCAAAGATACCATTGAGCTGCTGAACAAGCTGTACCAGCTGCGTACCTGCAACCGGGTGCTGCCGAGAGACACCGGACTGGAGCGCCCCTGCCTGAATTATCATATTAAACAGTGCCTGGCTCCCTGTCAGGGCTATGTGAGCAAGGAGGAGTATAGACAGCAGGTGGCGGGAGCACTGGAATTTCTAAACGGCAATTACAGCCCGATTCTGAAGGATCTGGAAGAGAAGATGAACAAGGCAGCGGAGGAACTGGAATTTGAAGAAGCTGCCAGATACAGAGATCTGTTATCCAGTGTCCGCCAGGTGTCCCAGAAACAGAAGATCACAGAGGGCGTGGGTGAAGATAAAGATATCCTGGCGCTGTATCAGGATGAGACGGAAGCGGTGGTACAGGTGTTTTTCGTCCGGGATGGCAAGCTGATCGGCAGGGAACATTACTATATGACACATGTGCCGGAAAATAACAAACCAGCGATCTTACAGGATTTTGTAAAGCAGTTCTATGCGGGGACCCCATTTATTCCCAGAGAACTGATGCTGCAATATGAAATCGAGGATGCGGAACTGATCGAGAAATGGCTGTCGGAGCGAAAAGGCAGCAGGGTCTATCTGAAGGTGCCTAAGATCGGCAGTAAGGAAAAACTGGTGGAGCTGGCAGCGCAGAACGCAAAACTGGTACTGTCCCAGGACAGAGAAAAATTAAAACGCGAAGAAGGACGAACCATCGGTGCGGTGAAGGAAATCTCAGATCTGTTGCAGCTTCCGCTGACCGGCACGGCCCGGATGGAAGCCTACGATATTTCCAATATCAACGGTTTTGAAAATGTAGGCTCCATGGTAGTCTACGAAAAGGGGAAGCCAAAGCGCAGCGATTACCGTAAATTCAAAATCAAGAGTGTCTCTGGCCCGGATGATTATGCCTGCATGCGGGAAGTGTTGACGAGGCGGTTCCGCCACGGCATGGAAGAGAGCAAAGAGCTGGAAGAACAGGAAATGGATCAGGAGTACGGAAGCTTCACGAAGTTCCCGGATCTGATTCTGATGGACGGCGGCCGCGGACAGGTGAATATTGCGCTGTCCGTACTGGAAGAACTGGGAATCGACATTCCGGTCTGCGGCATGGTCAAGGATGACAACCATCGTACCAGAGGCTTATATTATCATAATATTGAGCTTCCCATTGATACCCATTCCGAAGGTTTTAAGCTGATCACCAGAATTCAGGATGAGGCCCACCGTTTTGCTATCGAGTATCACAGATCCCTGCGCAGCAAGACTCAGGTGAAGTCCGTACTGGATGATATCCCGGGGGTGGGACCGGCCCGGAGAAAGGCCCTGATGAGGCACTTTAAGTCACTGGAGGAGATCCGGCAGGCATCGGTGGAAGAATTGATGGAAATTCCCGAAATGAATGAGCGTACGGCAGAGGAAATCGTGACCTTTTTTGCTTCACAGACAGGACAACCTGTGGTACACTAAAAGATAATGAAAAGGGCGGGGAACCGGGGCGGTTTTTTCGCGGAAAGGTATGGAGATTAGTATGGCAAGTGTAAGTTTAACCCGTGTTATCGAAAAAATGAAACTGGAAAATCTCACACCGGAGATTGATGTGAAACATGTGAAGATCACACAGCCGGATATCAACCGTCCGGCACTGCAGCTGGCAGGATATTTTGAGCATTTTGATGCCACGCGTCTGCAGATCGTTGGATTTGTGGAATATACTTATATGGAGGGACTGACAGACGAGACCCGCAGGGAGGCGTATGAGAAGCTGATGGCCTATGACATTCCCTGCATTGTGTTCAGCCGTGACCTGAAACCGGATCCTATATTCCTGGAGACGGCGATCCGACATCAGATTCCGTTATTATCTACGAAAAAATCCACCTCTGACTTTATGTCTGAGATCATCCGGTGGTTAAATGTCAAGCTGGCTCCCTGCATTTCCGTGCACGGTGTACTGGTGGATGTCTACGGTGAAGGTGTCCTGATCACTGGTGAGAGCGGCATCGGTAAGTCCGAGGCAGCACTGGAGCTGATCCGAAGAGGTCATCGTCTGGTAACCGATGATGTGGTAGAACTCCGTAAGGTCAGTGATGATACGCTGGTAGGTTCTGCACCAGATATCACAAAACACTTTATTGAATTGCGTGGTATCGGCATCGTGGATGTCAAGGCACTGTTTGGTGCATTGTCCGTAAAAGATACCCAGACCATTGACCTGGTCATCCGTCTGGAAGATTGGGATAAGGACAAAGAGTACGACAGACTGGGACTGGAAGAGAATTATACCGAATATCTGGGCAATAAGGTGGTATGCCACAACATTCCGATTCGTCCCGGACGTAACCTGGCAGTTATCTGCGAGACGGCAGCTATCAACCACCGTCAGAAGAAGATGGGCTACAACGCAGCAAAAGAGCTATACACCCGTGTACAGAACTCTCTGGCAAAAAGACGTGAGGAGGACGAGGACGATGAGTAAATATGCATTTGGGGTAGACGTGGGAGGAACCACGGTCAAGTTAGGACTTTTCAATGATAAGGGACAGGTGCTGGATAAGTGGGAGATTCCCACAGTAAAAGATAACGGCGGGGAAAAGGTATTGCCGGATATTGCAGCATCTATCAAAAACAAAATGCAGGAGAAGAATATCTCTGTAGAAGAACTGGTAGGCGTAGGAATTGGAGCTCCCGGTGCAGTGGACGCTGACGGCTATATGGTCAACGGTGCAGTGAACATTGGCTGGGGTGCCTTTGATCTGGCAGAGACCCTGAAAAAAGAACTGGATCTGCCTGTAACTGTGAAAGCTGGAAATGATGCCAATGTAGCAGCCCTGGGTGAAATGTGGCAGGGCGGTGGTAAAGGCTATTCCAATCTGGTAGCCGTTACTCTGGGAACCGGTGTCGGTGGAGGTATCATCATCGACGGCAGAATCCTGACCGGTACCAACGGTGCCGGCGGTGAAATCGGACATATCCATATTGAAGATGCTGAGACAGAGACTTGCGGCTGTAAGAACAAGGGCTGTCTGGAGCAGTATGCATCCGCTACTGGAATTACCCGTCTGGCCAACAGACGTCTGGCCAAAGATGATGCTCCCAGCATGCTCAGAGGTGGTGAAATCTCTGCGAAGACCGTATTTGATGCGGTGAAAGCCGGAGATAAAGTAGCAATCGAGATCGCAGAACAGTTCGGCGAGTATCTTGGCAAGGGACTTGCCGCAGTAGCCAGCGTAGTTGATCCCCAGATTTTTGTCATTGGCGGTGGCGTGTCCAAGGCCGGAGACATTTTATTCAAATACATAGAGCCTTCTTATAAGAGATGTGCTTTCGGTCCCTGCAAGCAGACGAAATTCGCCCTGGCCAAGCTGGGAAATGATGCCGGAATCTACGGTGCGGCAGCACTGGTATTAAAGTAGGCTTTCGCGGCATAATTATAACAAAAAGAAAGAGCAGCCTGACAACATGATAAGTGCAGCAGTGATAGAAGCATTAAAAGAAATTGTACCGGCAGATAAAGTTCTGTTACAGGAACCGATGAAATTGCATACCACCTTCCGGATCGGTGGCCCGGCAGATTGCCTGGTCTATCTGGAAAACGAAGAGCAGCTCTGTAAGATCCAGAAATACCTTCGGCTGGTGGATGTTCCCTATACCGTGATCGGCAACGGAAGCAATCTGCTGGTCAGCGACCAGGGATATGCAGGAATTGTTCTGGTGGTTGGTAAGCATATGAGCCGGATCGAAGTGAGAGACTGCTATCTGGAAGCAGAGGCAGGGGCCCTGATGAGCCAGGTGGCAAAAGCAGCGAAAGAGCATGGCCTGACAGGCCTGGAGTTCGCCGCGGGAATCCCCGGTACCATCGGTGGCGGAGCTGTAATGAATGCCGGAGCCTACGACGGAGAGATGAGCCAGGTGGTGACCACTGTTACGGTAGTCAACCGTAATGGAGAGATCATGGAACTGGACAACAGTACCATGGAGTACGGCTATCGTACCAGCGTGATCCAGAACCAGTCGTTTGTCGTGACGAAAGTGACTTTCCGGCTACAGCCCGGAGATCCGGAGCAGATCGCAGCCAAAATGGAGGAACTGGCAATTCGCCGCAGAGAAAAACAACCTTTGGAATATCCCAGTGCCGGCAGTACTTTCAAACGTCCCGAGGGACATTTCGCCGGGCAGCTGATCATGGAAGCCGGTCTGCGGGGATACTCCGTAGGAGGCGCAAAGGTATCGGAAAAGCATTGCGGATTTATTATCAACACCGGCAATGCCACTGCAGAAGATGTAAAAGATGTGATCTGGGAAGTACAGAGAAGAGTGAAAGAACGTTTTCACGTGGAGCTGGAACCCGAGATCAAATTCCTGTAACTATTCAGAGCCATGTAAATTTGTTTTCTGCGGATGCTTGCATCTTCGCAGAATCGCAAATTTATATGGCGAAGTAACCACATGAGCAGAGAACAGGAAGACCTGTTCTCCAAGGAAGCCTCGAAGAGGTGATTTTGCGAATGGGATTCTGAATAGTTACGATAGAATAACGAGGTGCATATGAGATTTGTAGTAGTAACAGGCATGAGTGGCGGAGGAAAGAGAACCGCATTAAAGCTTTTGGAAGATGCTGGATTTTACTGCGTGGATAATCTGCCGGTATCTCTGGTGGAGAAGTTCGTGGAACTGATTGCCATGCCGGGCAGTGAGATCAGCAAGGTGGCCCTGGGACTGGATGTCCGGGCAGACCAGAATTTCATGGATGCGACCCGGATTTTGGAGCAATTAAAGGAAAAAGGCTACAAATTCGAGATTTTGTTTATGGACTCCGACGATGCTGCTCTGATAAAACGGTATAAGGAGACCAGACGTGTGCACCCTCTTGCAGCAGACGGCAGAGTGGAGGACGGCATTCACAAGGAGCGGAAGATTCTGGAGACAATCCGCAAAAATTCAGATTACGTCATCGATACCTCCAATCTGTTAGTCAGAGAACTGAAGGAAGAGTTGGATCGTATTTTTGTACAGAACGAAGAATACAATAGTCTTATGGTAACGGTCATGTCCTTCGGGTTCAAGCATGGAATCCCCGCAGACGCCGATCTGGTCTTTGATGTAAGATTCCTGCCAAACCCTTATTATATCGAGGAACTGAAGCCCCAGACCGGTAATGATAAAGGAGTGCAGGATTATGTGATGAGTTTTCCGGAGACCGGAATATTCCTGGACAAGCTGACCGACATGATTCAGTTTCTGATCCCGAATTATATTAAAGAAGGCAAATACCGTCTGGTTATTGCAATCGGCTGCACCGGCGGTAAGCACCGAAGCGTTACTTTGGCAAATAAATTGTACGAACGTATGAAGGCGGAAGGTCATTATGGTATCAAGCTGTACCACCGTGATGTACCCAGAGAAGGAATCTGACATGTCATTTTCGAGTGAAGTAAAGGAAGAACTGGCAAAACACATCAGCCCGGCAAGACATTGCCAGATCGCTGAGCTGGCCGCACTCATGAACTTCAGTGGACAATACGGACGCTCCGCAGAAGGAGATTTCATGATCGGTTTCCAGACGGAAAACGAGGCGGTTGTCAGAAAAGGCTTTACATTATTGAAAAAAACATATAATATAGATACTGATGTTAAAATCAGCGAGGAACAGATGCGGAGTGTGATCGATAAGGTCGGGGATCTGTCTGAGCCTGTGAGCCCCCTGCTGATTAAAAATTCCTGCTGTCAAAGAGCATTTTTAAGAGGAGCTTTTCTCTGCATTGGTTCTATGAGCGATCCGCAGAAAAGTTATCACCTGGAATTTGTATGCACCGATGAGGATAAAGCGAGACAACTACAGAGTGTGATACAGGGATTTGACATAGAAGCCAAGATTGTGCTTCGGAAGAAGTATTACGTGGTCTATCTGAAGGAAGGATCCGGTATTGTGGATCTTCTCAATGTGTGCGAAGCACCCATTGCCCTGATGAAGCTGGAAAACCTGAGGATTGTGAAAGAAATGCGCAATTCTGTGAATCGGAGAGTGAACTGTGAGACCGCCAATATTACCAAAACGGTAACTGCGGCGACCAGACAGATAGAGGATATTATTTATATCCGGGATCACTACGGACTGGAGAATCTGCCCGAGCCCTTAAGCCAGATGGCAGAGGTCAGGCTGGAGAATCCGGACGCTCCGCTGAAGGAACTGGGAGAGTATCTGGATCCGCCGGTGGGAAAATCCGGTGTGAACCATAGATTACGTAAACTCAGCGAACTGGCAGATAGAATCCGGACGTAAAAGAGGAGGAAAATTATGACAAAGAGGAGTATTACGGTCAGACTGGAAGATGGCCTGGACGCAAGACCGGTGGCACTGTTAGTACAGGAAGCCAGCAAGTACGAAAGCAACATTTATTTTGAAGTAGACGATAAGCGGATCAATGCCAAGAGTATTATGGGTATGATGAGCCTGGGACTTTGTGCAGGCGAAGAGCTTACAGTAACTGCAGAGGGTGCAGATGAGCAGACCGCTGTGGACAACATTGAAAAGTTTTTGAGCGGTCAGGTGGCTTAAGAACATAACATGAGAAGAAGCGGGGCTGATGGAGAATTCTGTTAGTCCCGTTTGTTGTATCTTGAGGGCAGTATTATGAAGAAGATGTTATTTATCTATAATCCCAAAGCTGGAAAGGCACAAATCCGCAACAAACTGGCGGATATTCTGGATGTATTCACCAAGGGCGGTTATGAGATCACCGTATATCCCACGCAGAGAAGTGAGGATGCCATGGAGAAGACCGAGAAGCGCAGCAAAGAATATGATATCGTGGTCTGCAGCGGCGGAGACGGAACGCTGGATGAGGTGGTCACCGGCATGATCCGCAGTGGCTTCCGTACGCCTATTGGCTATATCCCGGCCGGGAGCACCAATGATTTCGGAGGAAGCCTCGGGCTGCCGAAGAATATGGTGAGAGCTGCGGAAAATATTGTAAATGGGAATGATTTCGCCTGTGATGTGGGATCCTTTAATGAGGATGTGTTCGTTTATATCGCAGCTTTCGGACTATTCACGGATGTCTCTTATGAGACCGGACAGGATATGAAAAATGTGCTGGGGCATATGGCATATCTGCTGGAAGGAATGAAGCGGCTGTCCGCGATCCGTTCCTATCCCATGCGGATTACTTATGGCGATACTACGATCGTGGATGATTTTATCTTCGGAATGGTGACCAATTCCGCATCGGTAGGAGGATTTAAGCGGATCACCGGCAAAAACGTCAGGCTGGATGATGGCGTTTTCGAAGTAACGCTGATCAAACGTCCGAAGAACCCGATTGAACTGAATAACATTATGGTATCCCTGCTGAACCGGGATATCGATACCGATGCTATGTACTGCTTCCGGACGTCAAAGGTGGAGATCACTTCCGCAGAGCCTCTTCCATGGACTCTGGATGGAGAATATGGCGGAACCCATACAAAAGTAGTGATTGAGAACATCTGCCGGGGCGTAGATATCCGGGTGGAACAGAAGGAATCTTAAAATTTGGTAAAAATTTAACAATAAGCTGTTCCATTTTTGAAAAGAATGTGCTATAGTTTGGATAGTCACAAAGTGATTATTCGAAATGTGTTTTTCGTGCTTTTACGAATGTATAACATTTCGTATATCGTAACAAGAATGAGTATATAAAATGGAGGTATTAAAATGTTAGTATCCGCAACAGAAATGCTCAAAAAAGCAAAAGCAGGCCACTATGCAGTAGGTCAGTTCAACATCAACAACCTGGAGTGGACAAAGTCCATCCTTCTCACCGCTAAAGAACTTCGTTCCCCTGTTATTCTGGGTGTATCCGAGGGTGCCGGCAAGTACATGGGCGGTTATGATGTAGTCGTTGGCATGGTCAACGGACTGTTAAAGGATCTGGACATTGATGTTCCCGTTGCGCTGCATCTGGATCATGGCTCTTTTGAAGGCTGCTACAAGTGCATCGAAGCTGGTTTCTCTTCCATCATGTTTGATGGTTCTCATTATCCTATCGCTGAGAACGTAGAGAAGACCACTGAGTTGGTTAAGGCTGCTCACAGCAAGGGACTTTCTATCGAGGCAGAAGTTGGTTCCATCGGTGGTGAGGAAGACGGCGTTATCGGTATGGGCGAGTGCGCTGATCCTAAGGAGTGTAAGGCTATCGCTGATCTGGGTGTTGACTTCCTGGCAGCAGGTATCGGTAACATTCATGGTAAATACCCCGCTAACTGGAAGGGCTTAAGCTTCGAGACTCTGGCAGCTGTACAGGAGCTGACCGGTGAGCTTCCTCTGGTTCTGCACGGTGGTACCGGAATCCCTGCAGATCAGATCAAGAAAGCGATCGACCTGGGCGTATCCAAGATCAACGTTAACACCGAGTGCCAGCTGGCATTTGCTGATGCTACCCGTAAGTACATCGAGGCTGGTAAGGATCTGGAAGGCAAGGGATTTGACCCTCGTAAGCTTCTGGCTCCCGGTGCAGAAGCTATCAAGGCTACTGTTAAGGAGAAGATGGAACTGTTCGGATCTGTTGGCAAGGCTGAATAATTCTGGAATAAAAATGCAAAAGTCTCTCGCAGCGATGTGGGAGACTTTTTTAATTCATAGGAAATTTCTTCCTATGAATTAAAAAAGCTCCGCAGGGATCGCACTGCGGCGGTTATGAAGTATGTCGCAAAAGCGACCCGCCGCAGGCGGAGAATCTCGCAAGCGAGATTCTTGTTTATTCCGATTCCGACCATTAAGGCAAAAAAATAACTATTCAGAGCTTCATTCGCAAAATAGCATCTGTGATAGTTGAAAAAACCCCTAGAAAGGGAGGATGCCAAGGATCAGGATCCTTGGCATTTATTATGAAAAAGTTTTTAAACAAGAAACTGTTGTGTGCTTAAGTTTTTGTTTTGTTTGTTTCTATGGTTATAGTATATGAAACAGAAATGTCCAAAACGTGTTATGGAATTGAAGATTCCTTGAAGGATTTGTAAACAAAATATGAACAACGGCCTATTTTGCGAATGGGGTTCTGAATAGCTGCAATAGCTGCGGTCTTACGGTTCCAGCATTGACTTCACATAATCCTTCGGTGACAGCCTCGTATATTTCTTGAAGATCTGGCTGAAATACTGGGGATTATTGCCGAAACCGACCATTTCCGCTACCGCATAGGGAGATTCTTCTGAGTGTTCCAGTAAAAGTTTTTTCGCCTCCTGAATGCGGAGCTCTGTTACATAAGCGGAAAATTTGCTGCCAGTCTGTTTGACGAACATTTTGCTGACATAATCCGGATTCATAAAAAGATAATTTTCCGAGATCCATTTCAGTGAAAGGTTGCTGTCACTCAGATGCTCTCCGATGTACTTTATGACCTTTTCCACACAGTCTGTGTATTTGTGCTGCGGTTCCACAGAGAAGATCGAGGTCATGATCTGCTCCGCAGATGGAATCAGGTCATTCATGGTGACACAGACGTTGACTGCCATGAGACTGTCTGTGGTCTGCAGTTTGCTGAGCGGGTAATATTCCTTCTTGGAGGCCTCCATTACCAGACGGATCATCTGGGTCTTGGCCAGATCCACATCCTGTTCCCCGGATAATTCTGTGAAAAATCTTCTCTGCAAAAGTTTTTCCGGTGGCATTTCCGTGAGGAACAGCTGTGTCAGCAGGGAATCTACCCGGGAAGCAGTCTTGCTTTTACAGGTTTCCACACAGGATACGATGACCTGCGTGATCTCTGTTTCATTGGAAGGCTTTAACAGATAGTGTTTCACACCATAGCGCATGGCGGTCCGTGCAAATTCAAATTCACCATATCCTGAGAGGATGATAAACTCTGTGTTCAACTGGGCAGCACGGACCTTTTCAATCAGATCCAGCCCGGATAAACCGGGCATCTTGATATCTGTCATGACAATATCCGGGTATTCATCCAGAATACAGTCAAAGGCTTCAATACCGTCTTTGCAGACAGCAGCCACATCAATTCCCAGAGAATTCCAGTCGATCAGGGAATGGATCGTTTCACGTATGATCTTCTCATCATCCACGATAATCATCTTTAACATAAGGTATCTCCATTTTTACTACAGCAAAATCATTTTCGTTATAGAAGTGCAGCCCGTATTGCTGGCCGAACATCAGCTGGATGCGTTCTTCAATATTTAACAACGCAATGCCCAGACCCTGTTCCTGAATCTTATGTGTCCGGAGATTCTCCAATAAATCATCGGGGAATTCAGATCCGCTGTTTTTCACATAAATCTGTATCAGCCCCTGGGAATACACACAGGTGAGATTGATGATACATTCATCCGTGATCTGCTCCAGTGCATAGTGTACGGCATTTTCCAACAACGGCTGAATGGAAAGCTTGGGAACCTGTGCATCCAGACAAGCATCCGGAATGCTTTCCGTAAAATTCAGACGGTTGTCAAAACGAAGCTGCTGTATAGTCATATAATAATGTATAATATCAAGTTCCTGCTTCAACGTAAAGCGTTCTTTTTTGTTCAGCGTCATCCGCAGGAAATGACCCAGGGAGTCTGCAATCTGTGATATTTCCGGCTCTCCGATGGCCTTGGCCCGCCAGTTGATGGCATCCAGCGTGTTATACAGAAAATGCGGATTCATCTGGGATTCCAGACTTTTTAACTGCGCATCTTTAGCCAGCAGCTGTTGACGGTAATTTTCAACAACCAGTGTCTGGATCCGCTCTGCCATATGTGTAAATTGCCTGTGCAGAATACCAATCTCATCGGTACGATCATTATAATCATAAGGAATCTCTGCCAGTACGGTGGAGTCTTCACCGAACCGCTGCATACGGTAGAGCAGCAGATCAAAATGTCTGGTGATCTTACGTACGATCAGGTGGACGATCAAAATGGAGCACAGGAAACCGCAGAACAGGATCAATACATATAGAAATGCAGTCATCTGCTGGGATTTTGCCACTTCGTCATAAGAGATCAGATGCAGATAATTCCATTCATTGATGTCCATGGTGCCGCGGATGGCAAAATATTTTCTGCCATTCAGGGTGACAACAGCATAACTTTTGATTTTATCATTGATTTTCTGTACTTCCTCTGTATCCAATTCCGGAGAAGAGAACAGCAGCTGGTCTTTCTCATAGATGATCCAGTAGGAACCTTTATATTCATTGCTGATCTTGGACATTTCCGTTACCAGATCTCCCAGATTTACATTGATGATCAATGTTCCGAGATTATCCAGTCGTAAGTTCTTGATCTTTTTGATCTCCCGGACAAGAAATATACCGTGGTCTTCCGCATGGGAAGTTACCCATACCGGGGAGCCTTCCCCGGCCTCTGCCAGAGCTATCAGTTCTTTAGTCAGATCCGCATCCGGCCGACAGGCAATATTTTCATTGGTATAAGTGATGAATCTGGGGCAGGAAATTGCCGCCATTTTCAGGTAGGGCTGGCGGTATTCCAGGTAGTGTTTCTGTAAAGCAGAATAAATATCAGAGTAATAATGTACAGCATAGTCTTCCTGGGGCTGGTAGATTTCATCCAGTGTTGATTGGACGGTAGAATCTGAACGGACGATATTGGTCATGGTCACCAGATCCTCCAGCCGGTTAGTAAATTCATAGGAGACTAACGACGAGGAAGACTGCATGGACTGATACAGCAGCTTATGATAACGCGATGTAATAATGGAAAAGGCAGCTACCAGGAAAAAGAACAGAAAGAGAAGGTCAATCCCTATGGTAGAGAGCAGTAACTTGGTTTCTAACTTCTGATTTGCTATTTTTCTCGAGATATTCTTATTAAAAAATGACATGATATACAAGCCTCCATCAGTTCTTTATTGATTATATACACAACATGCACATGTTTTCAACAATGATATCGGTTTTTTGGTGCAAATAGACGGAAAAGTATATTCCTGGAAAAAATAAGAACTGTTATAATTAGAACATCAAAAAGAAGTAAATCCATAGCGGATTTACCTTTCGATACCAAAAGGAGGGTTATATTAATGAAAAAGAGAGTTTTATCCCTGTTAATGGCATCCGCCATGATCGTCGGACTGACTGCATGTGGTTCTTCCAATGAACCCGCAGCTACCGCTTCCACCGACAGCGGTAATACCGCAACCACGACTGCTGACAACAGCGGAAGTGCAGCGGCCGGAAATGTATCCATGACATTCACCTGGTGGGGCAACCAGACCAGAAATGAACGTACACAGGCAGCCCTGGATCTGTATTCTGAGCAGAACCCCGGTGTTACCTTTGATACCCAGCCTGCAGAGTGGAATGATTACTGGACCAAGCTGTCCACACTGGCAGCAGGTAATTCCCTTCCTGAGTGCTTACAGATGGATTATTCCTATCTGGCACAGTATGTAGCAGCAGATCTGCTGGTAGACCTGACACCTTATGTAGAAGATGGTACGCTGGATGTATCTAATGTATCTCAGGGTATTCTGGATGCGGGTTCCATTGACGGTAAGTTATATGCAGTCTGTGCAGGAATGAATGCACCTTCCCTGTTCTACAACAAGACCTTGCTGGACAGCCTGGGAATCACTGTAAAAGATAACATGACAATTGATGAGTTCGAGGCAGTGGCACGTGAGGTTTATGAGAAGTCCGGTGTTAAGACTGATCTTCCTTACAGTGCAGGTGACAACTATCTGCCCTATGCAATGCGTTCTCATGATGTGGTGAAGCTGTTCAATGAGGATTCCCTCAATGTAACAGATGCAGCAAGTCTGGTACCGGGCTTCCAGATTTATGAAGATGGTGTCAAGGACGGATGGATCATCGGCGCAGATGTTCACGCTGAACTGACTTCCAACTCTGTAGAGCAGAGTCCTCTGGTATACTTCTCCTCCGAAGCAACCCAGTCCTGGTGCGGATTCTTCTGGTCCAACCAGCTGTCTGCTATGGTAGCGGCCGCTCCCGAAGGCATGGAGATCGGCATCACCACATGGCCTTCCGAGAACCCTCAGAAGTCTAACTTCTTAAAGCCCAGCCAGTTCTTTGCAGTATCCAGAGATGCCGGCGAGAATGAGGCAGAAGCTGTTAAGGTTGTAAACTATCTGTTGAACTCTGAAGATGCTAACAAAATCCTTCTTGGTGAGAGAGGTGTGCCTGCTTCTTCCGTAGTAGCATCCGCCATCGCTCCTCTGCAGGATGAGACTGCACAGGTGGTTACCAAGTATGTAAATGACGTAGTAACTCCCAACTGCTCCGCTATCAGCCCTGCGATCCCTGATGGAGCAAATGAAGTATATGATTACTACAACCAGTTGGTTGATAAGATCCTCTATGGTCAGATGACCGCACAGGAGGCAGCAGAAGATCTGTTCAAGATGGGCAACCAGATCATGTCCAGATAAGCTGCCAGGGCTTACATAAGCAGTAGCACAGTATAAGTATTACAACATTTTTAGAAAGACCAAATGGGTACTGTGGAAGATCCCACAGTACCCATTCTGAAAAAAGGCTGCTTCTATGAATGCTGCAGCAACGGAGGTAACGTTATGAAGACAACAAAGCATATGACTATCCGTCAGAAGCTGAATACGGAAAAGGCTGCAGGTATCGTATGTACTATGCCATTTATCGTTGGATTTCTGGCGTTTATGATTATTCCCATGTGTATATCGCTGTACTATTCCTTCTGCGATTACAACATTTTACAGCCCCCTACATTTACCGGCTGGGCGAATTTTAAGAGAATGTTTTCTGATGCAACGTTTTATCAGTCGTTGGTGGTAACTTTCAAATTTGCCATCATTTCGGTTCCGTTACGACTGATCTTCGCATTGATCGTTGCGCTGCTTTTATTTAAGAGTACGAAAATGACAGGCGTTTACCGTGCACTGTATTATCTGCCTTCCATCATCGGCGGATCTGTAGCAGTAGCAATCCTCTGGAAGAGACTGTTTGCGGTAGACGGACTTGTAAATAAACTTTTGATGGTGTTCGGAATGAAAGAGCCGGTAGCCTGGCTGGGAGATACCAGAACCGCAATCTGGACTCTGATCATTCTGGCAGTATGGCAGTTCGGTTCTTCCATGCTGATCTTCCTGTCTGCATTGAAACAGATTCCTGTCAGCCTTTATGAAGCGGCAAGAGTGGATGGTGCCAACGGATGGCAGCAGTTCTGGAAGATCACACTGAAGCTTCTGACTCCCACAATCCATTTTAACCTGGTAATGCAGATGATCAACGGTTTTCTGGCATTTACACAGTGCCTGATCATCACACAGGGTAAACCCATGAACTCTACTCTGTTCTACACGGTATATATGTACCAGCAGTCCTTCCTCTTCGGAAGTACCGGTTACGGCGCAGCACTGGCATGGATCATGCTGGCATTGATCGCATTTATTACATGGATCCTGTTTGCAACCAAAAAACTGTGGGTATACGATGGCGGTTTATAGAATCGGAAAGGTACGCCGCAACGCGTAAGTGGGTGTTATTATGAAAAGAAAAAAGACAATCAGCAATATTATATATCACATTTTAGTATGTGCCTTCGGACTGGTAATGATCTATCCGCTGGTATGGATGGTAATGAGTTCCTTTAAGGATACGAACACCATCTTTACCACAGCCACCAGCCTGATCCCGGAAAAATTCACATTACAGAACTATGTAAACGGCTGGAAGGGTTTTGCAAAGGTAGGTTTTGGAACCTTCTTCAAAAACTCTCTGTTTATCTCCATTACCGCCACCATTGGAACCGTACTTTCTTCCTCTGTGGTAGCCTATGGATTTGCCAGATGCAAATTCCCCGGCAGAAAGCTTCTCTTCGCAGCAATGCTGGCATCTATGATGCTGCCGGCACAGGTACTGATGATCCCTCAGTATCTCTGGTATCAGAAGCTGAACTGGGTTGGAACCAATCTGCCGCTGATCGTGCCTTATTGCTTTGCTATTCAGGGTTTCTTCGTTTATATGATGACAAACTTTATTGAAGGCATTCCCAGAGAGCTGGATGAGGCAGCAAAGATTGACGGCTGCTCCTATTATACCATTTTCACCAAGATCATCTTCCCGCTGATGGTTCCTACCATGATCACCGGATGTATCTTCTCCTTTATGTGGAGATGGGATGATTTCCTTGGAGCATTATTGTATGTCAACAAGACAGAGAAATATCCTGTCAGTCTGGCACTGAAAATGTTCTGTGACCCCAGTTCTTCTTCCGACTACGGTGCTATGTTCGCTATGGCGACCTTGTCTATTCTGCCTGCAGTATTGATCTTCTTCTGCCTGCAGAGATATCTGGTAGAAGGAATTTCCACTTCCGGCCTGAAGGGCTAAGAGAGGAGCAGAGAGATGATATACGATGTATTGGAATACGGTGCAAAAGGTGATGGCGTGACGAATGACGCTGCAGCCATCCAGAAGGCGATTGATGCCTGCAGCCAGGCTGGCGGCGGTAAGGTCCTGTTACAGGGAGGACATGTCTTCCGGAGCGGAACCATTTTTCTGAAATCAAATGTGGAATTTCATCTGGAGATGGGGGCTGTCCTGAAAGCCAGCGACCATCTGGAAGATTTCGATATGTTGAAAGTGGGAACCCCACAGATCAGCAAGGTAGACACTCCGACCTACAATGCCTGTGATTACAATGGAAAACCGACGCTGAATTTTGTATACAGCAAGGATGCCGAGAATGTGGCTATCACCGGATTTGGCAAGATTGACGGCAACGAGGAGATATTCTATGGAAAGGTGACCAAATGGCATATTGACGGATATTTTTATCCCAGAGTACCGTTGCTGTTCCTGGAAAATGTAAGGCATCTGACCATCCAGCAGGTAACCCTGACCGGCAGTGCATTCTGGACCACTCATCTGGTGGGATGTAAGGAAGTATTGATTGAGGGAATCCGTATTATCAATAATCTGCGTCTGGCTAACTGCGATGGCATTGATCCGGATCACTGCAGCAATGTGAGAATCTCCAACTGTCATATTGAATGCGCAGATGACTGTATTGTATTTAAGAATACGGCGGCTGCCATGGAATATGGTCCCTGCGAAAATATTGTAGTGGATAACTGTACCATGATCTCCACCAGTGCTGCTATCAAGTTCGGCACGGAGAGTGAAGCACCTTTCCGGAACATTTCCGTGACCAACTGTAGTATCCAGCGCACCAACCGTGCAATTTCCCTGCAGTTACGTGATAAAGGCTGTATAGAAAATGTGACATTCTCCAATCTGAATATCGATACCCGCCTGTTCTCCAAGGTACATTGGTGGGGCGAGGCAGAACCCATTACCATCACTGCGGTGAAGAGAAATACGGAGACGAATGTGGGATATATCCGGAATGTCCGTTTCCAGAATATCAACTGTGTCGGAGAGAATGGCATCCTGATCTATGGTGACGATTCGAAAAATATCCGGGATATCACATTTGACGGTATTCATGTCCAACTGGAGAAGAAGACGGACTGGCCGAAGAACTACCATGATCTGCGTCCCAACGAGGGAAATGTGATCCTGGAGGATTCTCTCAGAGTGCTGTATGCCCGCAATGCGGAAAATGTTCTGTTCCGGGATTTCTCTTATGAGATCGCAGAGGATATGAAAGGCGAAGTTGAAGATCCTGTATTCATCGAGAATTGCGAAAATGTGGAATATTGATCTGCCTGTGTGTAAATAAAAAAGGCCTCCGAAGGTCAGAGTGCATCTGATTTTCGGAGGTTATTTTTTGAAATCTTATCTGTCCAGCTTGTTGGGCTCGGGATAGGCCTCGCCGAAAGTATCTACGGTAACGCTTTCCATTACCTGATCCTCCAGAGGACGATCACTGTAATCAGTAGGGGTATCTGCAATCTTATTTACCACATCCATGCCCTCAATGACCTTACCGAAAGCGGCATAAGAGCCATCCAGGTGAGGACTGGTTTTGTGCATGATGAAGAACTGGCTGCCTGCGGAATCAGGATGCATAGCTCTTGCCATAGACAGAACGCCTTCGGTATGTTTCAGATCATTGGTCACGCCGTTAGCAGCGAATTCACCCTTGATGCTGTAGCCGGGACCACCCATGCCGGTGCCATCGGGACATCCGCCCTGGATCATGAAACCGCGGATGACACGGTGGAAGATCAGACCATCGTAAAAATGCTTGTTGATCAGACTGATAAAATTGTTGACGGATTCGGGGGCAATTTCAGGATAAAGCTCGCATTTGATCACACCGCCATCCTTCATAGTAATAGTAACAATAGGATTCTTTGCCATAATAATTTCCTTTCTTTCTTGACAGAAATAGAATAAAATGATATCAGGGTCAAAAGCCCCCGACTTTGATGCCTACGAATTGCTTCGTGCTACGCACTCTCACAATTATACCCAATATTCGCATATCGTGGGATTATCATCCCACTTTTATGCTCATATTGGAGCGGGTCCTAAGGTCTTTCACCCACCTATGAGCAAGCTCATGTGGGCTTAGACCTTTTGACCCTGGCATCATAAAATATAAATATTATTGTAATGGATTCCCGGGGAAACGTAAAGAGGAGAATTGCTGCAGATGGATTTTTTGAAGCAGGTGTCAATAGAAATATATCCGGAAGGTGCATCGGACGAGGAACGAAAAAGCTACAGTAAAAAATATGGTGCGCAGATGCACGCCCTGCTGGATGCGATTCGCAGACAGAGACAGGAAAGAGAATTTTCCCAACAAAGAAACGGGTCGGGAAAAGAGTGCTTCGAAGAGAAAAGCGTCCGGGATAGCATGATGTCCGGGTATGAAAGCGGGCAGGGAAAACTCTGGATCGTAGATAACGGAAAACGTGCACAGGAACTCTTGGAACAGGGCTGCCCGGTGCTTGTCTGGCTCCATGAGGACAACAGGGATCAGGATTTTAGCGGTGTCCGTTATGCCTGCGAAAATATCAGTGAACTGGATTTTGATTATCTGGAGAAGGTCTATCGCAGATACGTGGGCATTCCCTGGGAGATTCTGACCACGGAGAGGTGTCTCATCCGGGAGACCGGTGCGGAGGATCTGGATGCCCTTTATGAGATTTATGCGGATCCTTCTGTGACGAAGTACACAGAAGGACTCTATCCGGAGCGGGCGAAAGAAGAGGCCTATCTGAAGGATTATACGGAAAATATGTATTATTTTTATAATTACGGCGTCTGGACGATCTGTGACCGGATGACCGGACAGGTGATCGGCAGAGCCGGATTCTCCAACCGCGAGGGTTGCGAGGATCCGGAGCTGGGCTTCGTCATCGGTGTCCCGTGGCAGCGGCAGGGATATGCTACGGAGGTGTGTAAGGCATTGCTGGAATACGGGAAAGAGGAATTGGGATTTGAACAGGTGCAGATGCTGGTGATGCCGGAGAACGAAATATCCCTGCATCTTGCAGAAAGACTGGGATTTTCCCAACTGGATCAGGTCACCTGGGAAGGAACTTGCTATGAGCGACTTCTTATGGAACTGTAAAAATATAAAGAAAATATAAAAAACATGTTGACACTCTAAAACCACGGTGCTATACTCTCAACATAGCAAAGGCGCTACAGAATAAAACTGTAGCGCCCTTTTTGTTATGGCGACGAGGAAAGTGAACATCGTGCTGGCACGAATGGTCACTTGACGACCGCTAATCATACCGGGATGTATATCCCAGGTATTGTCCGGAAGTATCACAACGCGCGTGGCCGGACAAAAATAGCGTAAGGGTATGGTGGAAAACAGTTTGACTGCTATACCCTAAGGATGCGATGCAATGGGGCTTCGAAGGATGAGACCATAGTATCGCATATTTTTTTACACCGGTGAAGTATGGTGGAAGATATTTCACGAAGAGTGAGGAGGAAAATGTTATGACAGAAGAAATCTTAAGCGCAGTAGATGGTCAATTATTTGCAGTCTGGTTTCTGATCGGTGCGGCCCTGGTATTCTGGATGCAGGCAGGATTCGCAATGGTGGAGACCGGATTTACCAGAGCCAAAAATGCCGGTAATATTCTGATGAAGAATCTGATGGATTTCTGTATCGGTACTGTAGTATTTATTTTGATTGGCTTTGGATTGTTACTTGGTGAAGATGTAGTAGGTCTGATCGGCAAGCCGGGACTGGACATCTTTACTGCCTATGAGAATTTTGATTATTCAAATTTTGTATTTAATCTGGTGTTCTGTGCTACCACAGCTACCATCGTATCCGGCGCTATGGCAGAGAGAACCAAGTTCTTATCCTATTGTATTTATTCCGGTGTGATCTCCGCTTTGATATATCCCATTGAAGCTCACTGGATCTGGGGCGGCGGCTGGCTTTCACAGCTTGGCTTCCATGATTTCGCAGGTTCCTGCGCAATTCACATGGTAGGCGGTATCTCTGCTTTGATCGGAGCAAAGCTTTTAGGTCCCCGTATTGGTAAGTTTGAAAAGGACAAGAGTGGTAAGATTGTAAAAGTAAATGCATTCCCCGGACATAACCTTCCGATTGGATGCCTTGGTGTATTTATCCTGTGGCTTGGCTGGTATGGATTCAATGGTGCTGCTTGTACTTCCGTAGAGCAGTTAGGCTCCGTGTTCCTTACCACTACCGTAGCTCCCGCAATCGCAACTGTAGTATGTATGGTATTTACCTGGATCAAATATGGCAAACCTGATGTATCCATGTGTCTGAATGCATCTCTGGCAGGTCTGGTAGCGATTACCGCTCCTTGTGATGTGACTGACTGCTTCGGCGCTATCGTGATCGGTGCAGTAGCAGGACTTCTGGTAGTATTTGGTGTATGGCTTCTGGATTATAAGCTTCATATTGACGACCCTGTAGGTGCTGTTGCAGTACATTGCATGAATGGTATCTGGGGTACTATCGCAACCGGTTTATTTGCAACCACTTCCGCACCCGGCAATGACAGTGTGGTAGGCCTGTTCTATGGCGGTGGCTTCAGGCAGCTTGGTTTGCAACTGTTAGGTTTTGTAAGTGTGGCGGCATGGACTGCAGTAACGATTACTATTGCTTTCCTGATCATCAAGGCTACCGTAGGCTTACGTGTATCTGAGGAAGAAGAGATTGTTGGTCTGGACTCCTGTGAGCATGGTCTTCCTTCCGCATATGCAGGCTTCAGCATTATGGATATTTCCAACACTATGACCATGGAGGTAAATGAAAATACCAGCCTTGGCGTAAGTGATTATGACACAGCTTCCGCAGCCATGAAGGAAGCGGCAGTAAAGGTAGAGACAGCTCCGGCAGCAATTCCTGCAACCGGAATCTACAAAGTAGTGGTTATTGCAAAGCTTGCCCGGTTCGAGGTACTGAAGAAGGCTCTGAACGATCTGGGTGTAACCGGTATGACCATGACACAGGTCATGGGCTGTGGCGTACAGAAGGGTGCCGGCGAGATGTATCGTGGTGTTGAAATGGATGCGACCCTGCTGCCTAAGGTGAAGGTAGAAGTTATTGTCAGCAAGATTCCCGTAAGCGCAGTCATCGATGCTGCCAAGAAGGCTCTGTACACCGGACATATCGGCGATGGCAAGATCTTCGTATACAACGTTGACAAAGTAGTAAAGGTTCGTACCGGCGAAGAAGACTTCGCAGCTCTGCAAGACGTGGAGTAATAATGCCAGGGTTATAATCCCTAAGACACGATGTGCCTGCACGGGAGTGGCTTGCCCCTAACTTAGCTTTTATCTAATCCCTCAATTTGGTATATACAGGGCTGTGCCCGGATGCTGCGACTCATCCAGGTGCAGACAAGGATCCCCGGGTGCTTCCACCACCCGGGGATTTTCCTGCCCTGAGCTGTGGATAAGATTGCCCTCTTGAAAAGGTTCTGTGGAAATGATACTATCATCGTAGAAGTACAGATTTTCAAAGGGCATGATTTATATGGAAGAAAATACAAAGAAAACACAAAAGCAGACAGAAAATGCTATAGGGAAAGAAAACAAGATCGTAACGGGAGTCATCTGGCAGCAGCTGCTCCTGTTCTTTTTCCCTATTTTGTTCGGAACCTTTTTCCAGCAATTATATAATGCGGCAGATGCAGTGATCGTAGGGCGTTTTGTCGGAAAAGAAGCTCTGTCGGCGGTAGGTGGCGGCACCGGTACGCTGATCCAGCTGTTGGTGGGATTTTTCGTAGGATTGTCCAGCGGTGCCACGGTCATTATTTCCCAGTATTATGGGGCAAAACGTGCCGAGATGGTAGGCTATGCCGTACATACCTCCATTGCGTTCAGTCTGGTGGCGGGAGTCGGCATGATGATCGTGGGTATTACGGCGGCACCATGGGCACTGCGTGCGATGTCTACACCTGAGGATATTTTGGGACCGGCGACAACCTATATCCGAATCTATTTCCTGGGAGTCATCGGAAACCTGATCTACAATATGGGAGCCGGCATCCTGCGGGCTGTGGGGGATTCCAAGAGACCGTTATATTTCCTGATCGCCAGCTGCCTGACGAATATTGTGCTGGATATTGCATTTGTCATCGGACTGCATATGGGTGTGGCTGGAGCCGCACTGGCGACCATTCTGTCGCAGGCACTCAGTGCGGTGCTGGTATTGTGGGTGCTGATGCGGACGAAGGATATGCATCGTCTGGAACTGAGAAAGATCCGTTTTGATGGAAGAATGTTCCGCAGGATCATCCGGATCGGACTTCCGGCGGGATTGCAGTCGGTGATGTATACATCGTCCAATATTCTGATCCAGTCCAGCGTTAACGAACTGGGAACGGATACGGTAGCGGCATGGACAGCCTACAGCAAGATTGACAGCCTGTTTTGGATGATCGTCAATGCCTTTGGCATATCGATCACTACCTTTGTGGGGCAGAATTATGGTGCGGGGAAAATGGATCGTGTACACAAGGGAGTCCGTACCTGTATGGGGATTACAGCCGGGGCAACCGTACTGTTGTCCGTGATCCTCTATAATTATGCATCGATCTGTTATCAACTGTTTACCACGGATGCACAGGTGGTAGTGATCGGAGAACAGATTCTGCATTTTTTGGTACCTACATATTTTACCTATATTGCCATTGAGATTTTGTCCGGTACTCTGCGCGGTATCGGCGACAGCTGGCTTCCCATGATCATATGCTGCCTGGGGATCTGCGCACTGCGCGTGGTATGGATCCTGACAGCCGTACCTCTGAAAAATGACATTCTCACCATTGTATTCAGCTATCCGCTGACCTGGACGGTGACCAGTATTGCTTTTATTGTGTATTACCTGTTTTTCAGCCGGCTGAAGATCGTGGAACGTAAGAGATGATTTGTAAGATATTGCACTTTATTCTATAAAATTTGCATAGAAACGGGATGAAAATAAATTTATAATAATGTGTAACTATTCAGAGCCATGCAAAACTGTGTTCTGCGAATGCTTGCATTCAGGCAGATAAGCAGTTTTATATGGCGAAGTAACCTCATGAGCAAAAAGGAAGCCTCGCAGAGGCGGTTTTGCGAATGGGGTCTGAATAGTTACAATAATGTCTATAATGTTCTTTCGGAAAAAGGAGGTATTTAAATGTATCAGGCAGATGAAAAAAGATATGAAGAAATGAAATACAACCGCTGCGGCGCCAGTGGATTGCAGCTTCCGGCAGTCTCTCTGGGATTATGGCACAATTTCGGCTCCAATGGGAATTTTGATAATATGCAGGACATGTGCCACACAGCATTTGACCATGGCATTACACATTTTGATCTGGCAAACAATTATGGACCTGTACCGGGCAGTGCGGAGGAAAATTTTGGACGGATCCTTGCAAAAGGACTGGGAAGGTATCGAGATGAACTGATCATTTCCACGAAAGCCGGTTATGATATGTGGCCCGGACCTTACGGCAACTGGGGCAGCAAAAAGTATCTCGTGGCCAGCCTGGATCAGAGCCTGAAGCGCATGGGACTGGATTATGTGGATATCTTCTACCATCACAGACCGGATCCAAATACACCGTTGGAGGAGACCGTTCGTGCACTGGATGGCATTGTCAGATCCGGTAAGGCATTGTATGTGGGAATTTCCAACTACAATAAGGAGCAGACCATTGCGGCAGCAGAACTGTTCAAGGAGCTGGGGACACCGTTTATTATCAACCAGAGAAAATATTCCATGTTTGTAAGAGATATTGAGAAGGACGGATTGAAGGATTATGCGGCTGCCCATGGCATCGGCATCATTACGTTCAGCCCGCTGGCACAGGGACTTCTGACCGACCGTTATCTCCACGGTATTCCTGAGGACAGCCGTGTCCGTACCGACGGCAGATTCTTGAAAGAAGCGGCGATCGTGGAAGAGACATTGAAGAAGGTACGTGCACTGAACGATCTGGCAGCCCAGAGAGGACAGACCCTGGCACAGATGGCACTTTCGTGGATCTTAAGGGATGGGGATATTACCAGTGTTCTGATCGGAGCATCTAAGCCATCACAGATCCTGGATAATATCGGTATTGTACATGCAACCGCATTCAGTGAAGAAGAGAGACGCAGAATTGAGGAGATTCTGGCATAAAAAAGCCGGTGCCTGCAAGAATATTGCAGACACCGGCCTTTATGTTATCTTCCGTAGAAAATCTGCGCGATCGGGGAATCCGGAGACAGGATCACCGTCTTATTATCGCCGGTCATGGAAGCCTTCAGTGCATCCAGGCTTCTGACGAAGGAATAGAAATCCTGTTTGGATTCATCGGAATAGGCTTCTGATAGAATTCTCATGTATTCCGCTTCGCCCTCGGCAATGAGAATCTCCGCATTTTTATTGGCCTCCGACAGGAGAACATTGACTTCCTTATCTGTGGTATTGCGGATTTTCTGTGCCTCAGAGCTTCCCTCTGCGGTATAGGTTGCGGAGATGTTTTCACGTTCGGAGATCATACGCTCGTACACAGCGGCTTTGTTGTCACTGGGCAGATCCAGCTGTTTGGTTTCGAAGGAGAGCAATTCAATACCGTATTGCTCAGTGGTGTTCCCAATGTTTTTCATAATGGCTGCAGCCAGCTCTCCGTCACGCCCGGAGATGACGTCGTTCTGGGTCGTACTGCTTATGATATTTTTCGTAGAGTTATATACGATGGTGTCCAGACGGCTCTCTGCGTTGGAGATGGAGGAGTTCAGGGTCTGGGCAAATTTCAGAGGATCATTGATCTGCCATAAAATGTAACTGTCACAGATCATGGTCTTCTTGTCACTGGTGATGACATCGGAGGAAGACAGATCATAGAGCAGGATCTCCTTCGGAAGCTTATCGACGCTCTGTACAAAAGGAATCTTAAAGGTAACACCTGCAGAACTCACTACATGGTCTACTTTACCGAACTGTCGGATCAGACTGTATTCGTTTTCGTTGGTAACGACAATGCTGGAGGATCCGATGATCAACAATGCCAGTACTAATAGAATCAGAGATATATTTTTCACTTTTTTCATATTTATAAAACTGCCTTTCTGTAGACAATGGTTATTGTGCAGCTTCAGAGGTGCTGCTCTCCGAAGAAGCGGAAGCGGTACCTGTGAAGGATTCCAAAGGATAGAAGGTCTGTGTATTGCCGTTGGGGCTTTCGATGACAACCTTAAGGTCAGGCAGTACTTCTTCCATGGTCTCGTAGAACATACGCTGTTTGGTGACGGTCGGGTTCTTGATATATTCCTCGTACATAGCGTTAAAACGCGCAACCTGTGCAGTAGCCTCATTGATGCGCTCGGCCTTTTGCGCCTCAGCGTCTTTGATGATACCGTCGGCCTGTGCCTGCGCCAGAGGAAGCTGTTCATTGCGGTACTTATTGGCATTGTTCAGGGCAGTTTCTTTTCCCTGCTTGGCGGTTTCCACGGCCTTGAAAGCTTCCATGACTTCGGAGGTAGGCGGCTCGGAATCCTGGATTGTGATATTTACCAGTTGGATACCGATATCCTGTTCGCTCAGACGCTCCAGAATCATTTCTTTAATAGCGGCCTGAATCTCATTTTTTCCGGTAGTCAGGACATCGTCCACCGGATAACTGCCGATCACGGTACGGATACAGCTCTGGCTGATGTTACGCAGGATCAGTACGGGATCCTTGGATGCATAGACAGCTTTTACCGGGTCACTGAAACGATACTCTACGAAGAAATCGACGTTGACAAAATTATAGTCGGAAGTGATCATGAGAGAATCATCGGTTTCCGAAGAATTGGAATCTACATCATATCCCAGGGAAAATCCCTGAATGGTGGTATTTACTTTACGAACCTGCTGGATGAATGGTATCTTAAAATGAAGTCCGGGATCCGTTACCGCTTTGGCCTGGCCTAAAGTGATCAGAACCGCCTGCTCCTGTTCACGGATCTGGTAAGTGGAATTAAAAGCAAAAATAGCGATTACCAGAATCACAAGAATGATGCCGGGGACTTTCCACCAGCTTTTTTTCGTTTTTGCTGCTTCCGCGGTGCCGGAACCTAAATCTTCAAAGCCGTTCTGGCGATTACGGAAGGAGTTGAATTTTTTCATAAATATGCTCCCTTCTCATTGTAATTCGTTTATTGGTTGTATATTTTACTATATTAAAGGATGAATGAAAGGAAGGCAATGGAAAATTCTGCACGATAAAGAGGGTTAATGCCGGATTCTTATCAGTTGCAAAATTGTTCCAGTCGTAATATGATGAAAACATGTGGGATGAAAATTATCATATTTTAAAACCACAACAGAAATTACAGTAGAAAAGGATGGAAAAGATGAAAGTATATACTTGTTTTCCCGGCGGAAAAGCCAAAGCTCTGACCATGAGTTATGATGATGGTAAGTTACAGGATAAGCGGCTGATCGGTATTTTTAATAAATACGGGATCAAGGCAACCTTCAACCTGAATTACGGACAGGTCGGAGAGCGGCCCCGTATGACCTTCGAGGAAATGGAAGGATTATACGACGGTCATGAGATCGCAACTCATACCATGACCCATCCCACCATTGAGAGATGCCCACTGGTGGAAGTCGCAGAGGAACTGTTGGAAGACCGGAAAGGTCTGGAGAAATGGACCGGCCGGATCATCAGAGGACATGCATATCCCAACGGTTCTTACAGTGAAGAGATCAAACAGCTGTACCGTCAGTTGGGCGTGGCTTATGCCAGAGTGGTAGAGACGGTTCCGGATTTTGCACTGCCAAAGGATCCGTTGGAGTGGCATGCTACCTGCCATCATAATGATCCGAAGCTGATGGAGTACGCGGAATTTTTCGCCGATTTCAAGAAGAGCCAGTACCTGAAGCTGATGTATGTCTGGGGGCACAGCTACGAGTTCGATAATAATGACAACTGGGATGTGATCGAGAACTTCTGTAAATACATGGGCGGCAGAGACGACATCTGGTACGCCACCAACATCGAGATCATTGATTATATGGATGCAGCGAAACGTTTACAGTTCTCTGCGGATTACGAAAAGGTATATAACCCCAATGCCTGCAGCGTATGGCTGCAGTTAAACAGTGACAAGTGCGTGGAGATCGAGGGCGGAACCCTGGTGGATCTGAATACATTGCTGTAAAAAGTTAAGCCGGATAGCGATGACTGTCCGGCAGGTGTGCTGGAGAATACACTGATGAAAACCATAAAACTTGCGGACAGACAGTAAGAAAGATAGGATAGTAAAGACCGGATGGGGAGCTTATTTTTTGATAAGTTGTCGTGCAATTTATTAGAATGGAATTTTTGAAAGAGCCAGCACCTTGAATGGGCTGTCTCTTTCAATGTCACCTGTAATTGACAAACTTGAATTTATATAATTGGTGTGCCTATGTGCTTATCTATTCTCCATTGTGGAGGATTTCCATCATCAGCCCAGTATTCATCCATTGACGTAATTTTATCATTTGCTGTTCTTATGAATGACACCACATGGAAATATACACTTCTATCTTGGGGATAAACTTTTGTTACCGTGATGAATAAATCGCCTATCACTTCAACTCGTTCAACTGTTCCATCCCAATCACCTGGATATTCACAGTTTGCAATAATGAACTCATCGACCGTAAAGTGTTCGTTGGAACAATGCCAATTCACATACGCATCTTTGTGAAAAAAACTTCTGATTGTGTTCTCATCTTGAGCCAACACAGCCTTAATAAAACTGCATACATCCATAATTACTTACCTCGTCAAATTCCGATTTTCTCAATTCTCCAAACTGGAAATTAGCGATTTCTTTTTCCGGTATTCTCTGTCCCACGGATTTCCTCATGATAGAAATAATCTACAATCACCGGATGCCCCTGCGGGACTCTGCCATAAGGCATTTCATTATCCACAAAGGCACAATCATACTTCTTAGCCATTTTCTCAGCTTTTACTTCAAGTGCTTCAAAGTAGCTGCGGTTATGCTTGTTATAGATCTCGTCGTAAAGTGGTACAAGATCAGGATATTGTCCGGCGATATAATCCATAATTGTCTTTTTGAAACCGCCTCGAAGATTGAGATTTTCGAGCCAGAACAGATCGCACTGATCCTTTACCCGCTCAAAGATCGCTTCAAAGTCCGTGATACCGGGAAATACCGGGGATACGAAACAGACTGTACGGATCCCTGCTTCATATACCTGCTTCATAGCAGCGATACGACGCTCAATGCTTGAAGCAGAGTCCATATCGTTCTTGAAATTTTCATCCAGTGTGTTGATCGACCATGAAACGGTCACTCGTCCATGCTTTTTCAGCAGATCAATATCCCGTACCACAAGATCAGACTTTGTGCAGATCAGAATATCTGCGTCACTGCCGATCAGCTGCTCCAGAAGTTTTCTGGTATTCCCGAATTGCTCCTCCTGTGGATTGTAGCCATCTGTCACAGAACCGATGACCACCCGCTGTCCGGCATATTTCTTCGGATTTTTAATTTCCGGCCAATGCTTCACATCAAGGAAAGTGCCCCATTCCTCCTTGTGCCCGGTAAAGCGCTTCATAAAAGAAGCATAGCAATACTTGCAGGCATGTGTACAGCCCACATAGGGATTGACCGAGTAACCGCCTACCGGCAGACTAGACTTAGTCATGATGTTCTTTGTTTCCACCTCACGAATGAGGATTCCATTTATTACTTCTTCCATGATTTCTGTACCTCTAACACTTTATTAAATTCTTCCGGCATTTCCTGAATCATATTTTCATCCCCTATGATAGGGACAAGGTCTTCCTTCATAAACACCGGAATGCCGAGCTTATGTGCCTGGTCCGCCAGAGACCATGCCCATTCCGGCTCCGTATGAATCTTCCTGTTCTGAACTCCGGTCATGGTGCCGACAACGATCCAATTGATTCCGGAAAGGTCAACTGTGCCGGGATCGTCGAATAACGGCTCAAAGGTAACATGGTAATGTTTTGCTCTGACGTTTTTCCGAAGGGCATCGATACGCCACAGTTCTGCTTTCCTCGTCACCGTAACGCCAAACCATGCGTTTTCCAGATCGGTATCAAAATCCAGCAAATCAGGTCGCTTGGTAAGGAACAGGAACTGATGCTGCGGATTTTCACGGATCTTTGCAAGTACCTCGTCTCTCCATTCCGGCTTCCATCCGGAGAGATCGCTCATCCCGGTAAGAAGAAAGTTCTGCGGACGTTTCTTTTCCATCATCTTGAGCTTACCCGGAAAGAATTCAGGGTTAGCGAAGTCATCAATCATATGCCAGCGTTTCACGTTGTTGCGGGCATAGCAATATGTACACCCCACTGTGCAGCCAATGACAATATTCATGTTCTGAATCTGATCTTTGATACAAATACTCATGACTTCTGCCACTCCTCAAGATTCTTTCTGATGCGGTCGAGACATTCCTCAAACCGGGTAATTTCTTCCTCTGAAAAACCTTTGTAGTAAATACTGCCCATCTCATCAGATACAGAATCGTACTCGCCCTTTAAGGCATGTGCTTTCTCAGTCAGAAACAGGAGTGTTTTCCTTTTGTCCGTTTCAGACTGAACACGGCTTATCAGCCCTTGATTTTCCATTCTTTCCAGCATTGTAGTAAGAGATGTTATCGCTAATCCGCATTTAGTCGAGAGTGACCTGATTGAGATACCATCCTCCTGCCACAGCACATAAAGAATACGTCCCTGGGCTCCATTAAACGCATCAATATTCTTTTCACTGAGAATCTTCTCGAAAATCCGGTCTCCAAGCTGTTTTATTTTGGTGACAAGAAATCCTCCATTCATTTCCATACAAAATCTCCTATATAGTAGTTTATCAAAAACATACTATATAGGAGCTTTATTGTCAACAGTTTATATGTCCTAATAGGTAAATTCCGTTTTTTTCGATTCTCCAAACTGGAAGTTATTAGTGCTTATCTTTTAGAAAACAGCCAGCTACAGCGACGCCAAATCCAAGAAAACCTAGGACATATCCAAAGAAATTATTTGTTGTCACAGCAATTCCTAAAAGTATTGTTGCAATCCCCAATAACTCAACCTTAATTCCTTTCATAGCAAATACCTCCGTTACAAACTTGAATTTTCTTATGCTCCTGTTCTATTTTACAACCACAGTGTGGACAATATTCTTCACTATTTATAGGTACAACCCTTAATGATTTGCCACAGAATGGACATTGATTTTTGATTACAATTATGATTAACCTATTATAAGTTATGCCACTTCAATTTTTGCAAATATCATCCAATCTGCAATACATGAAATTAAAATAACTATTCCTAAAAATGCAGGTACTCCTGCAAATTGTTCTAAATAATTTGAATGAATTCAATATTATGCTTTTTTCTCCTTAAATGGCTTCAGAAAGATCACCCATCCATAGATCAGCAGATTCATTACCAGTGCCACAGGAATAGCTCCCCAGTGGGTTTGCTGATTCTGAAGTACATCCGCAGAGTACGTTCCTGAAAAAACTACCACCATATTATTATTCAGAAAATGAATAATTATCGGAACCCAGATATTCTGGGTTTTCATATAAGTATATGCCATAAAAATCCCCAGTGAAATACAGGTAACAAACTGGCTTGCCAGAGCCGTCAGCCCCATATCCGGCGTAGTGTAATAGAAGAAGTCTATTGGCAGATGCCATACAGCCCACACACAGCCCAAAAGGATTACGCCGCCTTTTAGTCCAAATTTTTTCTGAAGAAGAGGCTGAAGATAATATCTCCATCCGTATTCTTCTCCAAAGAATGCCACTACTGACAGGAAAAAGTTTACCAAAACAGTAAAAAAAATGATCCAGGTAGTAGGATTTGCCATTATTTTGCCAAATTCAGAAAGCTGGCCGCTCAGAGCACAGGCAATCACAAATCTGAGAAGATATAATCCAATAAACAACAGGATCATACGAATAGATATATTCCAATGTTCGCTGTTCAGTCCATAGGATCTGCGCTTTTCTTTACCGGATTGCAGAAGAAGAAGAATCCAGAAAATAACGCTGCCACCTATTATAACGTACTCCATGATCGTTGCCCACTGAGAATATGGCATGCTCATCAGATCTCTATTTTGGGGAGCCAGAACAGAAGCCGCCGTGCAGACAACCAGCACCGCCGTGAGAGCTACAAAGAATATGAAAAAAGCCGTTGGAAGATTTTTATCTCCTTTTTTGGTAATTAAATAAGCCATCATCACACCTGCTGCTGGATACAGCATCTGCGCATTTGGAAAAGCGCTGAGATCAAGACCTTTTCCATAGCCATACCACATCAGAAGTCCCATTACATATGTGATTCCGTATGCTATAATCACATAAATCAATAGCTGTTTTTTCTCTGTTTGCATAAATTTCATAATTTCCTCCTTGCAACTTCAAAGTTATTTACTTCTCTTCATACTTTTTAACGATAACTAAACTATAAACAGCCATAATTACAATTGTTTCCACCATCACACCAATAACCGACAACAGAACGTATGGTGTATTTTGACCATCTAACAGCGGAATTCCTAATATAACAAAAATGATTCCATAGATTATAAACAATAGTCCGCTCGCACGATTGTAACCTTTAACATCTTTTACTTTTATTGTTTCGGTATTAGCCCAGAATCCAACGGGATTCTTAGAAAACATATCTTTTATTCCTAATCCAATTATAAACACTCCCAAAAGTGACCATATAACAAACCCAATCATATTGTTTCTCCTTACAAACCGCATTAAAACCATAATGAGACACATTCTTGTATTTCCCAAAATCGAGATTTACTAATTCTACAAATCCCGATTTTCTCAATTCTCAAAACAGGAAGTTGTCAGTCCTTCTTGTTCTTTTCAATAGCATTAATAGTGCAAGCAAAACCTGTAATCATTGAAAGTAGTATTGCTCCACCCATTGCTTCGTTCATTCCAGCACCAAAGAAAAAACCGACCAACGCTGCAATTACCATAAGAATGATTGAAATGATTACTCTCATAATATATACCTCCATAAATAAGAATTTAAGGTTCTCTCTTATTTTCAAAATAAGCTTCAATCTTTTTATCTACAACAATTCCTACAGGTATCAAAACCAATAAAATAATTACCATTATTATCAATGTAAAAACCATCGCCCCATCAAAACATTTATCAGCAATAAGTTATTTTTCTTCTATAGATTCTGTTGCATTAGTTTTATATTTCTCTTCACATGCTTTTAAGTAATCAAAGCATAATCCACCATCACATCTATAGAAAAATGGATCTTTACAAATTGTATTATCACTATTGAGAATAAATACAGGTATGATATCTTTATCGTTGCTGTTTATATAACTAATTTTAAAACTGTATCCTGTTCTTCCAAGTGAAATGCCATCTCTTTTCATTGAAATACCTTGAATATTCGCCACTATATATTCGATATCTTCTGAATCGGTGATAGTAAAACCAGTTCCTGTATTTCCATCGAACACATTTATATGGTCTACCTCAGAAGGATTTACATTCTTACCGAATTTCTTTGGCATGAAATAGTAACCTACTGTTCCTACCAATAACACAGCAATTAAAATAACCAGAATACGCAGTTCCTTTTTCATACACTCTTTACCTCCACAAATATCGATTTTGTATAACAGTAGTCTAACACATGTTGATAAAAAGCACTACAGCCAAACTAATGTCTGTGATTTGCTTTCCATAAAATGTTCCTTTCAAAAATAAATTATATTTTCTATATTGAGGTGTTGAAAAAATGGTTCATAGACATTACCTAAGATGTGTATTCATTGCCTTAAATGTACAACTACATGAAGTATAGACATTATAATATTTATAGACACAAGAACAAAATAATAACTTAACGTTTCTAAAAATATAAAAAGGCTCTCCAGATTATCTGAAAAGCCTCTTAGGATTGTATTTGAATTTGGACTACTTGATTTTCTAACTGCATACGCAATTCGTGAAATGCATAATTATACTGTCTTGATATTAGACACACAAAGGTAAATAGGGACAAATATAATAAGTTATGATGATATTGAAATAGAAACAGGTAAAAAATATATTTTACCTACAATAGCTAAAACTAGGAGGGGAATATGTTATTATCATATCATGAATGTCTGGAAAAATATGGTACAGATTATCGAATTAAAAAAACATACAGGAAGGTCATCTATTTATAACAGAAAATGGTCTCTATTCAGAGGATAGGTATGTGCCGGAATTAGAGATCATCATGAAAAAAGATCCGAATGCAATACTGACACTTAACAGCGCATTTTATTATTATGGACTGACCGACACCATACCGGATCATTATTATGTCGCAACGCCCAAAAGTAATAGAAAAATTGAAGATGTACGGGTGAAGCAGATTTATGAGAACAGTAATGCTTTTGAAATGGGGAAGACAACGATAGAGTATGATGGAGTGGATATAACAATTTATAATGAAGAGAGACTGCTGATTGAATTAATACGTAATAAGCGCAAATTTTCTTTTGATCTATACAAAGAAATAATAAGTAACTATAGAAAGCTGATCCATAAAATGGACATGACACAAATTATGGAATATGCATATGAACTGCCAAAGACAAACATGGTGATGGAAACTATCAGACTGGAGATTTTATAAATGATTTCTATACGAAAGCAGATTGAGCAGGAAGAATATTGTTTTGATATCGCATATGATGATGAAGGAGCCAGTCTGCTGATTAATTCTAATGAGCAAATGTTAAGTGAAAAGCTATGGTCTTTATTAAAATTCGGAACATTTTCCGCAAGATTTAAGGATATATACGAATTATGTTTCACTGTGTAACACCGTGCTGTCTCGTTGAATCAAATGTGGCAAGGCGGTATAGGTCTGGATCAGCATCTCCGGGTTCTGTATCTTTTTCAGCAGAGATGCTCCGGCACGGGTGCCAAGACTGTACATATCAATATCCACGACAGTCAGAGATGGTGTGATCAGAGGTGCATAAGGGTAATTGTCGAAGGAGACAATAGAAATGTCCTCCGGAATGCGCAGGCGGAACTGACGGATTGCCTGGATGACGCCGACGGCGATAAGGCTGTTAAAGCACAGAATGCTGTCGGGAGGTTCCGGTAGTCGCAGAAGCTCCGTGGTATGTTGGATGATCTCTTCCAGATTGGAAGAAGTAGGGATGACATAAGCATCTCGGGGTGAGAGATTGTTGCGCTCCAGAGACAGCCGATATCCCAGGAAACGATCTCTGTAAATATTGTCTTTGTCAGAACCGCCGACGAAGGCAATTTTTTTATGCCCGAGAGAGACCAGGTGAGTGATTGCCAGATTAGAAGACAGAGAATGATTGGTGTCAATCCAGGACAGCATGGAGTCGAAAGAGGGTTTTCCGATACAGATATGCGGGAAATCGGTGGCTAATAGTACTTTCTCAATTGCAGGAGTTACGTAATAACCGTTGATCAGAATGCCATCTGCTTTTTTAGATTGTATGGCATTGATGATCTGCTCTTCAGCTTTTTCTTTGGAACGATCCAGATCCAATAAGCCGAGAAAATATCCTTTTTTGCGTAATTCATGGGACGAACCGGAGATAATGTCGAACATATGGGGATTCTCGTAGGGGCGTCCCTTGTAAAAACTGTCAGCATAGAGGACAGTTGTGCTGCTTTTTTTAACCAGGGATACTGCGGAAGAATTGGGAATGTAATTCAATTCGGCTACGGCATCCTGGATTCGCTTATAAGTGGAAGAAGAGACATGCATCTGATTGCTCAGTACTCGGCTGACTGTGGAAATAGATACATTGGCTTTTTTGGCTACATCCTTGATTGTTGCTACCATCTGAGATCCTCCATTGGTAAAACGTTTGCGTAAATTGTGCATTTTTTATGGGCTGTTTCGTTGCTATTTCGCAGGCGGTCTGCTATTTTTAGTATATCGAATTCGCAAAGAAGATTCAATACTTTTTAAACATAGCGCTGTGTTTTATAAAAGTAGAAAAACGTTTTATCAAAAGGAGGAAGCTATGAAGAAAAAAATTGCAATGTTGCTAAGTTCACTTTTAGTAGTATCCATGTTAAGCGGATGCGGATCAGAGGCAACCGTAAATACAGAAAGTAATGTAACCACGACAACGGAAAATCAGAATACGCAGACGACAGAGCCGGTGAATATTACCGTATGGCATTGTGCGGATGCCACTATTGCCGATACGTTACAGAAGCAGGTCGATGCACTGGCACTGGAGATTGTAGTCACTTTTGAAAGAAAAGAAAATATGTCGGATGCCTTAAAATTAGTGGGTGACGATCCGGAAAGTGCGCCGGATATGTTTATGTGGGCGCATGATAAAGTAGGTACCTTTGCACAGATGGGAATCCTGTCTCCGATTACCGATGTGTTGACGGAGGATGATCTGGCGGATTTCCTTCCTATGACGTTAAGCGCCGGGGAGTATCAGGGAGACAAATATCAATTACCGTTGTACTATGAAGCATTGCTGTTTCTGTACAATAAGGATCTGATGGAGACTGCACCGGAGACCACGGATGAACTGTTGGAACTTATGAAAAATGAGACCACGGCAGATCAGTATGTATTTGTCGAGCAGCATTCCACTTCCTATAATGCAGCAGCCTGGATCCAGGGCTTTGGCGGTTATCTGATCAATGAGAACAGAGAGCCGGGATTGAATCTGCCCCAGACGGTAGAAGCTATGGAATATCATAAGCAGTTTGTGTCATATATGCCGGCAGATGGTGAGTACAATACCGTGACAACTCTGTTTACGGAAGGAAAAGCAGCAAGTACTATCGGAGGTCCCTGGCTGGTACCGGGTATCAAAGAAGCCGGTATTGACTTGGGAATTGCGCCGATGCCGGTCCTGCCGAACGGCACATCTCTGACACCTTTTTCCGGAGTACAGGGCGTTCATGTACTGAAGCATGCAGCAGAGACGAAAAAGGAGGCGTTGGCAGAAGTGTTGAAGGTACTTGGATCCAAGGAGACCGGTGTGGCACTGGCAAATGCCGCAAGCTGTGCACCTGCCAACAGTAAAGCTTATGAAGATGCATCTGTGTCAGAGGACCAAATGATCATGGCACTGAAGACTATGGCAAACAATGTAGTACCTATGCCCAACATTCCGGAAATGGATGTGATGTGGTCAGTGACAGATGACCTGCTGGCAGCAGTGAATAAGCGTGGAGAGGATGTGCAGACGGCATGCGATGCACATCAGAAGGAAGCTTTGGAACAGATTTCTGCAATGCAGTAATTTGCAGATGTAATGACAGGTAAGGAGTGAAAGCAGGATGAAACGAGGAAAGAAGAAAGCATGGTTCTACAGTATGCCGTTTCTGATCATTGTAGGGTTGATGATTGTCGTGCCCTTATTGTATACCGTAGAAATATCCTTTACCAATATGAGTATTTATCATTGGAAGGATTATCATTGTGTTGGACTGGACAATTATAAAAAGGCATTGCTGGCTTTTGATTCTGGATTTCTTCCTGCTTTTTTACGGACTCTATTATGGACTGTATCCAGTATGGCATTACAGTTGATCTTTGGCTTTTTCGTTGCCGTTGGGCTGAATGCGAAGGGATTAAAACTGAGAAGGGTCTACAAGACTCTGCTGATCGTGCCCTGGGCGATGCCGGCATATGTATCAATTCTGTTATGGCGCATGGGAATTTTTAATACGGAATTCGGACTGTTTAATCAGATACTGAAACAGATTGGAGGCAAAACGGTAAATTTTCTGTCCACAAACGGTATGGCATTTATCAGTTGTCTGGTGGTGAACCTGTGGCTGGGAGTTCCGTATATGTTCACGATGATGGACGGTGCCATGCAGAGTATTGACCGGAATATCTATGAAAGTGCGGAATTAGATGGTGCGGGATTTTGGAAAAAACATTTCTATGTGACCATTCCACAGATTCTTCCCATTCTGATGCCGGTGATCATTATGGCTACATTCACGGCGTTTAAGCAGTTTGACATTGTGTATCTGATGACGATGCAGACCGGTTCGAAGACTGGTGCAGATATTAATACGGTAATCACCTATGTATATGAAAAAGCGTTTATTACCAGCAACTATGGATATTCATCCGCTGTGGCGTTTATTGTATTTGTGATTATACTGGTGCTTTACAAGACCATGAACCGAAGAGAGTTTTCAATCTCGGAACAGTGAGGGGAATATGACAGGGAAAAAAATTAAAGAAAAAGTAAAGCTGATATTGCTGAATATAGGATTCATTTTACTTTCTTTCCTGACACTGATTCCTATCCTGTATGCATTCAGTATATCTATCAGTGGGAGTAACAGTATTATTTCCACAGAATTTCATATTTTGCCGAAGACAATCACTATGGATAACTATATTACGATCCTGACGGAGAGACCTTTTGGGAGATGGTTTGTGAACAGTCTTCTGCTAAGCGCACTGACCGTTCTGCTAACTATGCTGGTGGCTGTGCCGGCTGCGTATGTATTTTCCAGAATGCGGTTTGCCGGACGAAAGAGGACTTTATATATTTTACTGGTGTTAAATGCGTTCCCGGCAATTCTCTCCATGTTTGCAATTTATCGGATTATCAAGACTCTGAATCTGTTGAATTCTTATATGGGATTGGTATTTATCTATGCGGGAAGTATGGCGATTTTTGTTTTCTGGAATATGAAGGGATATTTTGACAGTATTCCTGAGGCTATCGAGGATGCAGCGAGAATTGATGGTGTGAATGACAGACAATTGATCACGAAGATCGTCATGCCGCTGGCAAGGCCAAGCATCATCATCTCTTCTGTTCTGGTGGTGATCTATGTGTGGAATGAATATATTTTCAGCACAGTCTTTTTGTCAGGCGCGGAGAAAAATACACTGGCGGTAGCGCTGTATTCTCTGCAGGCTACGGACTATACGCGTAACTGGCCGCTTTTTTCGGCAGCGGCAATTCTGACAACACTTCCTGTATTGATTTTGTTTTTCCTGGTGCAGAAATACATGGTATCGGGACTGTCTTCGGGAGGTGTCAAAGGTTAAAAGCAGGAGGAACTTATGATTTTACAAGAAGCAATTTTACATATACCGCTGTCGCAGTATGCATTTGCGAACAGTGAGAGGAATCTTACAATTCGTATCCGGGTGGCGAAGGATAATTTGACAGATTGTGTTCTGTGGTACGGAGACCGCGTACAACCCGGTGATCCTATTGTGTTTACGGCAGTGTACATGAAGAAGATACTGTCGGATATGCATTTTGACTATTATGATGCAACTTTTGAGACTCCGTATGACAGGGTATGCTACTATTTTGAATTGAAAGACCCGGAAGAGACGAGGTTCTATTATGCAGATATCTGCGCAAAATATCTTCCGGTAGAGAGAAGCGAATTTTACCAGTATCCGTTTATCCGCAGAGAAGAGATTTGTGAGGAACCGAAGTGGTTCCGGGAGGCAATCGTTTACAATATTTTCCCGGACAGCTTTGCCAGCGGACACCGCGAGATCGTAGGACAGGGAAAAGAGATGGAATGGCAGAACGGCATCCGGTTGAAAAGCCGTCTGGGCGGAACCATACAGGGGATCCGGGAGAATCT
The DNA here is from genome assembly GCF_003480225.1 of Clostridium sp. AM34-9AC. Taxonomy (NCBI): domain Bacteria; kingdom Bacillati; phylum Bacillota; class Clostridia; order Eubacteriales; family Clostridiaceae; genus Clostridium; species Clostridium sp. AM34-9AC. The sequence goes on along the minus strand of NZ_QUIU01000009.1, from coordinate 88,022 downwards.
GGATTATATTCAGAAGCTGGGATTCAACTGTATCTACCTGAACCCGGTATTCACGGCGGGAGAGTATCATAAATACGACCTGCTAGACTATTTTCATGTGTCCCCCAATATGGGAACGGACGAAGAGTTCCGGGAATTGGTGCAGGATATTCACAACAGAGGAATGCACATTGTCATTGACGGTGTGTTCAACCATTGCAGCTGGTATTTCCCGCAGTTTAGCGATGTGGTGGAAAAAGGAGAAAGCTCCGAATATGCCAACTGGTTTTATCGGCTGCAGTTTCCGGTGATACGCCCGGCAACGGAAGAAGAAAAGCCGACATACAGTTGTTTCGCTTATGAGCGGAAGATGCCGAAGCTGAATTCTTCTAATCCGGAGGAAAGAGCTTATTTTATGGAAGTATGCCGTTATTGGATTCGGGAATTTAAGGTGGATGGCTGGCGTCTGGATGTGGCAAATGAAGTGGATCGGGGATTTTGGAGAGATTTCCATAGGGCTGCTCATGAGGAAAATCCGGAGAGTGTTATGATAGGGGAGATATGGGAGAGCTCGGAGACCTGGCTGAACGGAGACATGTTTGATTCCACCATGAATTATGATTTCCGGAAGAACTGTCGTGATTTCTTTGCCCTTCGGAAAATTTCCGCAGAGGAATTTCATGATCGTATCGTGAAGATGCTACTGCGATATCGTACCGGAACGCTGCGTGGGCAGTTAAACCTATTAGACAGCCATGATGTCAACCGGTTCCTGTCGTACTGCGAGGGGGACCTGCGAAGATTCCGGCTGGCAGAGGTGTTCCTGTTTACCTCTCCCGGAATCCCCTGCGTATTCTATGGGGATGAACTGGGAATGGACGGAAGTAGCGAGACAACACTGCGGGGGCCCATGCCCTGGGAAAAGGTGCAGGATGAAGAGGATGATTTCTTTTCCCGGCTGATTGCTATTCGTAAAGAACATGAGGAGCTGACCTATGGAGATTACACTCTGCGATATATGGATCATGACGGAGGATATATCTATCAGAGAACCTGGGGAGATCACAAGATTACAGTCTGTCTCAATAATGGCAGTACAACGATTGATCTGCGGGAGTATTTGGGAAAGGGCAGCGTGCTTTTGAGTGAATCCTATGAAGCCGGAAAGCTTGGAAGTATGGGATATGCGATTATAGAAGAAAAATAGAACAATAATAAGAGACCGGATGGTGAGCGATTGCTGTCCGGTTTTTTCGACTACATTTTACACAGAGTGTTGCTGGTTTTCGGTCGTGTTTTCCCGCAGAATATGGTAAAATAAATAGCAAAGAGACATTTGCGACAAATAAAAAATGGACATTCATAAAGAGAAAACGGATATTCAGAAGGTAAAGGTGGACATTCAAATATAAATGTAAACATAGGAAAGGCAGGGCGAGGTTATGAAGGATTATGATGTGATCATTATCGGCGCCGGAGTCAGTGGCTGCGCCATTGCCAGGGAACTGGCGAAGGGAAAGCTAAGGATCGCTGTACTGGAGGCGAAAAGTGATGTCTGCGAAGGTACTTCCAAAGCCAACAGCGGTATCGTGCATGCGGGGTATGATGCAGTACCGGGAACTCTCAAGGCACAGTTAAACGTCCGGGGCAATGAAATGATGGAGGAACTGTCGAAGAAGCTGGACTTCCCGTTCCGCAGGAACGGATCCCTGGTGTTATGCTTTGAAGAAGATGCCATGTCCGGTCTGGAAGAACTGTATCAGCGAGGCATGGAGAACGGGGTAAAAGAATTGAAGCTTTTGTCCCCGGAGGAAGTCTGGGCAATGGAGCCGGCGGTGTCCCGTGACATCGTAGGAGCCCTGTATGCCCCCACCGGTGGTATCGTCTGTCCCTTCGGACTGAATATTGCGCTGGCAGAAAATGCGGCGGAAAACGGCGTAGAGTTCTATCGTGACCACAAGGTGACAGCTATCGTGGAACAGAGACCGGTATGGACCGAGAACCCACCTGCGAAGGAAGGACGGATGTATCAGGTGCAGGTGGATGGTGAGATATTCGTGGCACCCATCGTCATCAATGCGGCAGGTGTCTATGCGGATGAAATTCACAATATGATCTGTGAGGAGAAGATCCGCATCGTGCCTCGCAGAGGCGAGTATCGTCTGATGGACAAAAATTGTGGCGATCTGGTAAATTCCACTATTTTCCAACAGCCCTCTAAAATGGGTAAAGGTATCCTTGTAACTCCTACTGTCCATGGCAATCTGCTGGTAGGTCCGACAGCGGAGGATATTCCGGATAAGCAGGATGTGGACACCACGGCAGAAGGACTGACGAAGGTTCTGAATCTGGGAAGTAACAGTGTGGATGCGCTGGACGGCAGACAGACCATCACCTCTTTTGCCGGACTGCGAGCTCATCTGGTACATGAAGAACCTGCGGAAAAATCGGATTTTCTCATTGGCGAGGCAGAAGGACATCCTGGCTTTATTGATGTGGCAGGTATTGAATCTCCGGGACTCACCAGTGCACCGGCTATTGGCGAGTATGTGGCACGGATTGTTAAAAATATTTATCCCGCAGAACGTAAGACGGATTTTATTGACAGCAGAAAAGGAATCCCCAGCATGGCACTTGCCACGGAAGAGGAGAGAGAAGCACTGATCCGGGAAAATCCCGCGTTTGCCAATGTGATCTGCCGTTGTGAACTGGTGACGGAGGGAGAGATCTTGGAAGCCATTCACCGTCCGGTGGGAGCGACGACATTAGATGGTGTCAAACGCCGCACCAGAGCCGGAATGGGCAGATGCCAGGCAGGCTTCTGTTCCCCGAAGACGTTGGAAATCCTGTCGAGAGAACTGCATCTCGATCTGGCACAGATCACTAAGGAAGGAACCGGCTCAGAGATTCTGACCGGTAAAAATAAAGACACCGCACCCGGAGAGGGCGGAACATGGAAGAGGACACAGGCGCCTGTCGGAAAGGAGGCACTCCATGAGTAAACGCACAGAAGATATCGTCATCATCGGAGGAGGTCCTGCGGGACTGGCGGCAGCGCTGTCTGCGAGAAAGGCCGGCTGTGAAAAAGTGCTGATCTTAGAGCGTGACAGAGAACTGGGAGGCATTCTGAACCAGTGTATCCACAACGGTTTCGGACTGCATACTTTTAAAGAGGAGCTGACCGGACCGGAATATGCGGAACGTTATATTGACATGGCAGAAGAAGCAAAAATCCCTTATCTGCTGAATACCATGGTAACAAATATTTCCCTGCGCTCCGATGGACGCAAGAAAGTCACCGCCATGAACAAAGAGGACGGTCTGTTGGAGATCGAGACAGAGACCGTGATCCTGGCGATGGGCTGCAGAGAGCGTTCCCGTGGTGCGTTAAATATCCCCGGCAGCAGACCGGCAGGCATCTACAGCGCCGGAACGGCACAGTATTATGTAAATATCAGAGGGCGGATGCCCGGTAAATGTGTGGTGATCCTTGGTTCCGGAGACATCGGACTTATCATGGCGAGACGTATGGTGCTGGAAGGTGCCAAAGTACAGTGCGTGGCAGAGCTTCGCCCCCAAAGCGGCGGACTGAAGCGTAACATTGTCCAGTGCCTGGATGATTTTAATATTCCACTGTATCTGAATACTACGGTAGCAAAGATCCACGGCAAAGACCGTGTAGAGGGTGTGACCTTTACGAAAGTGGATGATAATGGAAAACCGATTCCCGGTTCCGAATGGGATGTTCCCTGTGATACTCTGTTGTTATCCTGCGGGCTGATCCCGGAGAACGAACTGACCAGAGGCTTAGGAGCAGATATGGACGGCAAGACCGGAGGACCGGTAGTGGGAGAGAATCTGGAGTGCAGTATCCCCGGAGTCTTCGCCTGCGGCAATGTGCTCCACGTCCATGAACTGGTAGACCATGTATCCGCAGAAGCGGAAAAGGCGGGAAACTACGCTGTAGAATATATTCGGCAGAAAAGAGGGTGAGACGATGGCAGAGAAGAACACAACACAAAGAGAACTGACCTGTATCTGCTGCCCGGTGGGGTGTGCTCTGACTGTGACCATAGAAGGTGACAATAGTGTCACAGTGACCGGCAACCGGTGCCCCAGAGGGGCGGCTTACGGAGAAAAAGAAGTCACGAATCCTACCCGGATCGTCACCTCCACCGTGCGTGTGGAAGGGTATCCGGACACAGTAGTATCCGTGAAGACGGCTTCCGATATTCCCAAAGGCAGGATCGATGACTGCATGAAAGCCCTGGCAGATGTCACTGTGGCTGCACCCATTCATGTAGGAGATGTCATTGTGGAAAACGTAGCTGACACGGGTGTCAATATAGTGGCAACCCGGTCGTTTCGTGGGTGACAGAGGACAGAACTATTGAGAATAGAGCATATTTGGGGCAATGGACACAATATATTCCAATGACACGATTGGGATATGCTATGGGCAGAGCCTGGAACGAACAACGGGAGGTTACATAACACAATGGGAGATACACATAACACACAGAAAAAGACATACATCATGGCACTGGATCAGGGAACCACGAGTTCCCGCTGTATCCTGTTTGATAAACAGGGAAATATCTGTTCCATGGCACAAAAAGAATTCACACAGATCTATCCCCAGCCAGGCTGGGTAGAGCATAACCCTATGGAAATCTGGTCCTCCCAGCTGGGAGTGGCCATTGAAAGTATGGCGGTGCTGGGTATCACCGATGACCAGATCGAGGCCATCGGCATCACCAACCAGCGGGAAACCACGATTATCTGGGATAAAAATACCGGCGAACCTGTATACAATGCTATTGTATGGCAGTGCCGCCGTACTTCCGATATGATTGAGGAACTGAAAAAAGACGGCTTTGATCAGATCATCCGGAAGAAGACCGGCTTGATCCCGGATGCTTATTTCAGTGCTTCCAAGATTGCCTGGATCCTGAATAATGTACCCGGTGTCAGAGAACGGGCAGAGCGGGGAGAATTGCTTTTCGGTACGGTAGATACCTGGCTGATCTGGAATCTGACCAAGGGTGCCGTACATGTAACGGATTATACCAATGCTTCCCGTACGATGCTTTTCGATATTCATAATCTCTGCTGGGATCAGGAGATTTTGAAGCATTTTCATATCCCGGAGAGCCTGCTGCCCAGGGTATGTTGTTCCAGCGAAATCTACGGCAGGACCGATGCTTCTGTACTGGGCGGCGAGATTCCTATTGCCGGTGCGGCGGGAGACCAGCAGGCGGCGCTGTTCGGACAGTGCTGCTTTGAGCAGGGAGAAGTGAAAAACACTTACGGAACCGGGTGCTTCTTATTAATGAACACCGGACACGAAGCCATTACCTCCCAGTCGGGTCTATTGACCACTATTGCTGCCAGCACAAGCAAGAACGTAGAATATGCCCTGGAGGGCAGCGTGTTCGTAGCCGGTGCCGGGATCCAGTGGCTTCGAGACAGTATGCGTATGCTTAAGACCTCCGCACAGTCCCAGGAGTATGCGGAGCATGTGCCGGATACCGCAGGGGTCTATATTGTTCCGGCATTTGCGGGCATGGGAGCCCCCTACTGGGATCAGTATGCCAGAGGAACCATCGTCGGCATTACCAGAGGCTGTACCAAGGAACATTTCATCCGGGCCACGCTGGAATCCATCGCATACCAGACGGCAGATGTGCTGGAAGCCATGGAGAAGGACAGCGGCATTGATTTAAAGAGCCTGAAAGTAGACGGCGGCGCCAGTGCCAATGATTTCCTCATGCAGTTTCAGGCAGATATCGTCAACACCCAGGTACGCCGTCCGGCATGTATCGAGACGACTGCTCTGGGAGCGGCTTATCTGGCAGGACTTGCGGTAGGCTATTGGAAGAATCGTGATGAGATCCGTGAGAACTGGCAGATCGGAGCATCCTTTGCACCGGAAATGGATGAAGAAGACTGCAAGAAACTGTTAAAGGGCTGGCATCGTGCGGTGAAATGTGCTCTTGCATGGGCAGAGGATGAAATCTAAATAAAACCTTAATTTTTTACGGGTGACGTGTATTTTTGGCGGAGCAATCTTGTAAAGTGACAAAGTACTGTGGTATGATAACTATTTAGAATACCATGGCTGTTTATGATGGCCTCTGACAGGGGATGATCAATGACAGCTTGGGGATTCCGGAAAGGAACCGGCATGGATTTAAAGGGTTTACCACAGACCGTTCAAAATTTCATAGAGGAAACCATCCAAAACCGGGAAAACGGTAAATTTCCGGACAACGAGACCTGTCAGAAAGTGATGGAATATGCAGCAGACACCGGCTCACAGAAGCTGGCCGGCCTGGGGCTTTATTATCTTGCAGAATATTATTGGCAGAACGACCAGTATGAAAACACCTTGCAATGTCTGACAGAGAGTATCGGTTATCTGAAAAATGAGCAGATGTATGAACTGCTGGCCAGAACCTATAATATGATGGGAGCGGTGTCCGATCGGAAGAATAACCGGATGGTGGCCTTAAGTTCCTATTATAACTGCCTTCAATATGCAGAAAAATACCATTTTTATTATATCCAGGGCATGGCGGAGAGTAATATTGCCTATACCCTGGTCAGGATGCGCCTGCGGCAGGAGGCGATACAGCATTACCGTACAGCAATCGACTCCTATAGTAAGTCAGAGAAAACATATCAGCTGAATTATAACAGGATCAACTGTATGATCGAATGTGGCTGCTGTCACATGTATATGGGAGAAATGGAAGAGGCTTTACGGCTTTGGAATCAAATAGAACAGATCATCAGAGAGGCACCGGAAAGCTATTATTCGAAAATAACATTAGAAATGTATCGTATTTCCTGCGAATTATTACAAGGGCATGAGGAAGAGGCTTTAAAGCTTGCAGCAGATCTTCTGGAGCAATTGTCAGACCGGGATGTTTTTGAAGAGATCATGGATGAACTGGTGATCCTGGCGGGAATCCTGGCAATCCTGCCTGATGGAAAATATCTGGAAGAATTGATCCGGATCATTGATGAAAAGCATATCGAAGAGCATTATAATATTTTCCTGGATCTGTATCCTTTCAAGAGTGAACTTCTGCAGAAGAAGGGTCTCACCTGGGAATACATAGATTATACCCGCCAGTATTTTGATATTTATGAGAAATACCAACAGGAAAACAGAGAAGCGCTGATCAATGTCATAGAATTGCAGAACCGGCTGAAGAACGTTACGTTGGACTGGACGAACATGAAAGCTTCCAACCGGGAGCTGGAAAGTCTGGCTATGCATGATGAGCTGACGGGACTGGCAAACCGGACCTTTTTACATGAACACTTTACGAGCAGTTTTGAACATGCCTATGAGGAACATGAGCTCATGGGAGTAGAACTCATGGATATTGATTTCTTCAAGGAATACAACGATCATTACGGACATCTGGCCGGAGATCAGTGCCTGAAAGCGATTGCCGGAGTTCTGCGGAAACAGCAGGTTCCGGGTAAGATTTTCTGTGCCAGATACGGTGGGGATGAATTTATGATCCTCTATACAGGAATGACGGTGGAGAAGATACGAAGAGTGGCGGAAGATATTTTGAGGAAGGTCCGCAAATTGAAACTTCCCCATGAATGCAGTAATTGCAGCAACTATGTATCGGTAAGCCAGGGAGTATTTGTGCGGATTCCGGTGGGCAATAACAAGGAATGGGATTTCACATCAAGAGCGGATGATCTTCTCTATAAGGCCAAAAGCTGTGGAAGAAACAGTATCTGTCTGTCCACGGAAAGGTTCGGAGATAAGTTTATAGAGATCAAATAAACAGCGCAGAATCAAATTTGAAATTTGATTTGCGATTCCTCCGACGAAAGGAATCGTCTGCGGAAAGGAGATTAGTATGTTAGTTCAGAAATATAAAGACATGCTGTCGGGAAAATCGGTGATTCGGCAGCTTTCGGAATTTGCTACGGCAAGGGGACAGGAAATCGGATACGAGAACGTATTTGATTACAGCCTGGGGAATCCTTCCGTTCCGGTTCCCAGAGAATTTACAGATCGTATGATCCATATGCTGGCAACGAAGGAACCGTTGGAACTGCATGGCTACAGTCCCAGCCTCGGTATTACAAGTGTCAGGGAGGCAATTGCGGAGAACCTGGAGAAAAAGTTTGGGCTGCCTTATCGTAAGGAGCACATTTTCATGGCATCCGGGGCGGCAGGAGCGTTGGCACATGCTTTTCGTCTGGTGACGGAGCCGGGAGATGAGATCCTGACTTTTGCACCGTTTTTCCCGGAATATCATCCTTATGTGGATCTCACCGGAGCGGTACTGAAGGTGGTTCCCCCCAATCTGGAGAACTTCCAGATCAACTTCGAGGCGTTTGAGGAGATGCTGACGGAGAAGGTCAAGGCAGTACTGATCAACACTCCCAACAACCCCTCCGGTGTGGTATATTCCACCCCGACATTGCAGAGACTGGCAGATATCCTGAGCGAAAAGTCCAAGGAATACGGTCATATTATTTATCTGATCTCTGATGAACCTTATCGTGAGATCGTGTTTGAAGGTGTAGACAGTCCCTGCGTATCCTATTTTTATGACAATACCATCATGTGCTATTCTTTCTCCAAATCTCTGTCTCTGCCGGGAGAACGTATCGGTTATGTGGCAGTGAACCCGGCATGTGAGGATGCGGAGACCATGATCAATATGTGCGGACAGATCTCCCGGGGTATCGGACACAACTGTCCTCCATCCATTATCCAGCTGGCAGTGGCACAGGTACTGGATAAGACCGCAGATCTGTCAGTGTATGAGACGAATATGAACATTCTCTATAAAGAACTGCTAGACCTGGGATTCACCTGCGTGAAGCCCGGCGGAACCTTCTACATTTTCCCGAAGGCGCTGGAAGAGGATGCCAAGGTATTCAGTCAGAAAGCATTAAAATATGATCTCGTTCTGGTACCGGGTGATAGCTTTGGTGCACCGGGATATTTCCGCATGGCCTACTGTGTGGACACCGAAAAAGTGGAGAGATCTCTGGAAGCGTTGCGGAAGTTTGTGAAGACGGAGTATGCAACTATCTAGAGTCACGCAGCATATCGAAAGCGAATTGTGCTTGCACGAATGAGCCTTTCGATATGCTGATGTGACGAAATAACCACATGAGCAAAAAGTAAGCATCGCAGATGCAATTTTGCGAATGTGGTTCTAGATAGTTGCATGGAGTGAATGCGAAAAGCGAATCGTGCTTGCACGAATGAGCTTTTCGATATGCTGATGTGGTTCTGGATAGTTGCAGAAGCAGAAAGGAGAGTAATGAGAATGTATCAGGCAGGACTGGTATTGGAAGGCGGCGGAATGAAGGGTGTATACACCGCCGGCGTACTGGACTTTTTTACGGAAAAGGGAATTGATTTTTCCCACATCTACGGAGTATCCGCCGGTGCATGCCATATGTGCAGCTACCTGTCCAGACAAAAGGGACGGGCGCTGAGTGTCAGTGTGGATTATTTGGATACGAGACGGTATTGCAGCCTGGAAAGCTTATTGACCAGCGGAGATTTGTTCAATGTGGATTTCTGTTATCACCTGATTCCGGATTACCTGTATCCGTATGATTACGATACCTTTGAAAAATATCCTGGCAAGGCCTACAGCGTGGTGACCAACATCGAGACGGGACAGCCGGAGTATCTGCGTGTCCGTGATATCCGCAAGGATATCGACAAGATCCGGGCATCCGCATCCCTGCCGTTGGTGGCACGGAATGTGAAGATCGATGGGAAGCTGTATCTGGATGGTGGCATCAGCGATGCCATTCCGCTGGAGAAATCTATTCTGGACGGCAACCGGAAGAACATCTTGGTCATGACCAAAGAGGTGGGATTCGTGAGAAAGCCCGCATCTGCGTCACAGCTGGGACTCATAAAACTCAGATACCTGAAATATCCTAAAGTATATGAACTCATGGCAGACCGACATATCCGTTATAACGAGTGCCTGGACTATATTGACAGACAGGAGAAAAACGGTCAGGCTTTCGTGATCAGACCTCATAAGAAGAGTGATGTGGGACGGATAGAGAAAGACAAGGACAAACTGATCGCATTATATGAAGAGGGCTATCAGGAAGCAGAGAACTGCTATGAAGATCTGCTGGCATATCTGGAAAAATAAAAGCTCTGATTCGTCAGAAAATAAAAAAGATAGGAGAAACAAAATGTTAGAAATTATCAAGGCAATTATCTACGGTATCGTGGAGGGCATCACCGAGTGGCTGCCCATCAGCAGCACAGGACATCTGATCCTGGTGGAGCGTCTGATTCCCTTTCAGGAGACCAGTGAAGGTTTCTTCGATATGTTTGATGTTGTCATTCAGTTGGGAGCTATCCTGGCGGTAGTCGTTCTGTTCTGGAACAAGATCTGGCCTTTTTATATGAAGAAAAATCAGCAGACAAAAAAAGGTGGTATTGTAAGATCTAAAAAAGATTTTACGGTAGGAAATGTGGCACTGAGCATGGATGCTTTCTGGATGTGGGTGAAGATCGTTGTAGCATGTATCCCTGCGGTCGTTTACGGCCTGCTGTTTGATGATGCGGTGAGCGAAGCCTTCAAAAAAGAGATCGGAACCAGTGGAGTAACGGTCCAGGTCATCGTGGTAGCAGTTATGCTGGTACTGGTCGGTGTATTGTTTATCGTGATCGAGAACTGGAACAAGAATCGTGTACCTACCACCACAACACTGTCACAGTTGACCTACAGAGATGCATTGATCATCGGTTTCTGCCAACTGGTGGCTGCGGCGCTGCCCGGAACATCCCGCTCCGGAGCTACGATCCTGGGTGCTATTATGATTGGTATATCGAGAACGGTGGCAGCGGAATTTACCTTCTTTCTGGCGATTCCCGTTATGTTTGGAGCGAGTCTTCTGAAGGTATTGAAGTTCGGATTTGCATTCACGGGAATGGAGCTTGCCTGCCTGCTGGTCGGTACAGTGATATCCTTCATTGTATCCCTGTTCGTACTTCGTTTCCTGATGGGATATATCAAAAAGCATGACTTTAAAGTCTTTGGATGGTATCGTATTGTGCTGGGTATTATCGTATTGCTGTACTTTCTGGTATTCGCATAACAGTTGACAATTATAGGGAAAAGGAATACACTACCCTTATCGAGCGCCGAAATACGGTACTTGTGAGGAGAATGAAAATGTTTTTTGTACATGATTCGTACAGAAGGGAGACGGTAACATGGCAGTAGTGAAGAAAACTGTAGCACCTGTAACAGCAGCTAAAGTGGAAGCCCCTAAGGCAGAAGTGAAGAAAGCAGCACCGACAACTCCAGTGAAGACAGAAACCAAGACCGCTGTGAAGGAAGCTGAAAAGGCACCGGTAGCAAAGGCAGAAGAAAAAGCACCTGTAAAGGCAGAGGTTAAGAAGCCTGCAGTCAAGAAAGAGACAGTTAAGAAAGAGACCAAGAAGGCAGCGCCCGCTAAGAAGCCTGCAGCCAAGAAAGCAGAGTTAAAGAGCGAGATCAGTGTTCAGTTCGGCGGAAAATCTTATTCTCAGGACGATCTGCTGAAGATCGCCAAGGATGTATGGAAATACGACCTGAAGCAGAAGGCAGCTGACCTGACCAGCGTAGAGCTGTATGTAAAGCCCGAAGAGAACATGGTTTACTATGTAATGAACAAAGAGATCACCGGAAGCTTCTACATATAAACTATTCAGAGTAATAAAAAATAAGTATATATACGTTGAATGCTTGCATTCATAAGGATATATACTTATTTTTATATTACGAAGTAACCCTATGAGCAAAAGGAAAGCACCGAAGGTGCGGTTTTGCGAATAGGGTCTGAATAGTTTACCAGGCCCCAAAGTTGAATTTACCACTTTGGGGTCTTCGTATCTATAAAAATGTTAAAGGATGACAGAATGCAGAAAAAATCAGAAAAGATTATTTTTACATTATATCTGTTGGGATTCCTGGCACTGGCACTTACACTTGCACTGTTGCAGCCGCTGGCCAACACACCGCCGCTGTATGGTAATCCGCCGGATGAACATGCGAGATATCTGATCCCGCAGTTTATCTGCAAGTATGGGAAGATCCCTACGGGATGGGAGGAAGAGGTGCGGATTCCGGCCTACGGATTTTCCTATGCTCTGTATAACGTATTTCCCTATATCGTGCAGGGATATCTCATGCGCTTTGTGAGCCTGTTTACGGAATCGGAAGTGGTACTGCTCTATACCGCAAGACTGGTGAACGTAACCTTTGGCCTGCTGATGGCAGTAGTGGTATATTTGATTGGAAAAAGAGTGTTCCGGGATGACCGATTCCGTTGGCTGTTCTGCTTTGCAGTAACGTACCTGCCGGAGGGATTGTTCCTGCACACTTATGTGAATACGGATTCCTGCTGTATGTTATCCACAGCCATGATGGTATATGCTCTGGTATGCGTATATCAGGATGGTATAAATCTCCGCAACAGTCTGTGGATGAGCGGTGGTATTATTCTGTGTGCTCTTTCTTATTATAATGCCTACGGATATATCGTAAGCTGCATTTTACTCTTTCTGTTGTCCTTTTTGCAGAAGAAGGAAAACGGCGGCTATTTCTATGACTGGAAGAATATGCTGAAATACGGCTGTCTGATCGCCGGAGTAGTTCTGGCGGGGATCGGCTGGTGGTTCATCCGAAGTTATATCGTTCTGGACGGAGATCTGCTGGGACTGGCCACCCGGGAAAAGATGGCGATCCAATATGCGGTGGAGAGTGTCAATCCGCTGACCATGCAGACTTATCAGTCCATGGGTTATACGGTGCTGGAAATGTTCCGGGAACGCTGCACACTGTCCGGTCTGTTCCACAGCTTCGTGGCAGCTTTCGGCTCCATGTCCATCTACGGAAGCATCTGGCTGTATCGGGCGTATAAAGCATTTTTTGTGCTTGGCACCGCGGGAAGCCTTCTGTATGTGATCTGCTATAAGAAGCGTCGCAAAATATCCGGAAGAGAATGGTTCTTCCATATTAATATGCTTTATTGCATTTTTATGCCGGCATTTCTGACGATTTATTATGCATACACCACGGATTATCAGAATCAGGGACGGTACCTGCTCCCAGCGCTGCTCCCCCTGATGTATTATATGATAAAAGGAATTCAAAAACTTTCGGAACTGAAGATCAAAGGCAGAACCTTTCCCCGGTGGCTGGTGAATACAGGGGTTGCGATATGTTTTCTGATCCTTGTCGGAGGCACAATAGATATGGTATATGTACGGGCACTTCCCGTATATCTGGAGACAGGACTGGTACTGAAATAGTGCCGGTCCTTTTTGTGTATACGATGAGCCAAGTACAGATTTGTGCTTGCACAAGAATCTGTATTTGGCGAATGAGGCTCTGAATAGTTTTTTTTAATATTTTGTTTAGAATTATTTTCGGGAAAATCAGTTGACAATAATATCCTGTAGTGATATTTTAGGGTAAGAAGATGTTAGCACTCCTTTCAGATGAGTGCTAATAATCCCAAAGGGAGTGATGGAATGCAATTGGATGACAGAAAAAGAATTATATTGCAAGCCATTATCCGGAACTACTTGGAAACGGGAGAGCCGGTAGGCAGCAGGACCATTTCAAAATACACAGATCTGAATCTAAGTTCGGCGACCATTCGTAATGAGATGGCGGATCTGGAAGAGATGGGTTATATCATACAGCCGCACACTTCCGCAGGAAGAATTCCTTCCGATAAGGGATATCGCTTCTATGTGGATACCATGATGGCCACCAGAGAGCAGGAAGTCAATGAGATGAAGGATATGCTCTTAGAGAGGCAGGATAAGCTGGAGAACCTGTTAAAACAGGTGGTGAAGACCCTGGCTCAGAACACACAATACGCCACCATGATCAGTGCTCCGCAGGTACATCGCAACAAGGTAAAGTTCATCCAGCTGTCCCGGGTAGATGCCGGACAGATTCTGGCGGTCATCGTTGCCGAAGGTAATGTGATCAAGAACAATATCCTGGCGGTGAATCAGGAACTGGATGATGAGACACTGCTGAAGCTGAACATTCTGTTGAATACCCACCTCAATGGATTGTCCATGGAGGAGATCAATCTGGGAATGATCGCAGCAATGAAGCAGCAGGCCGGAATCCACAGTGAGATCGTCAGTGAGGTGATCGATGCTGTGGCGGATGCCATCAAGGCAGACGAGGACCTGGAGATCTACACCAGCGGTGCCAACAATATTTTCCGGTATCCGGAACTGGCAGATCAGTCCAAGGCAAGTGAACTGATCAATGCTTTCGAGGAGAAGCAGCAGCTGGGCGGTCTGATCCAGGAGTCCCTGGCAGATGAAGGCAGCACAGGTATTCAGGTGTACATCGGAGACGAGACACCGGTACAGGGCATGAAGGATTGCAGTGTTGTCACAGCTACTTATGAATTGGGAGAAGGCATGAAGGGAACCATAGGAATCATAGGTCCCAAGAGAATGGATTATGACAAGGTCATAGGAACGCTGCGGACGGTGCAGAACCAGTTGGATGACCTTTACCGCAAAGAATAGACAGATTCCAGAAAGGAAAGTAAGAATGGCAGATCAGGAAAAAGAAATATTAGAGGAAGAAATGGAACAGGATCTTTCAGATGCCGAAGAACTGAAGGAAGAAGAGACAGAAGATGAGGAACCCGTGAGCAAGGAAGACAAAAAGGCAGCAAAGAAGCAGGCAAAGCTGAACAAAAAGGAAGATTCCTACAAGGAGAAGATCGATCAGCTGGAAGACAGAGTAAAGCGTCAGATGGCAGAGTTCGAGAACTTCCGCAAGAGAACCGATAAAGAGAAACAGGCAATGTTCGATACCGGTGCCAAGAGTGTGATCGAGAAGATCCTTCCGGTAGTAGATAATTTTGAAAGAGGCCTGGCAACGGTTCCCGAGGAATCCAAAGAGGATCCTTTCGTAGACGGTATGAACCGTATCTACAAACAGCTGATGACAGAACTTGAGAACATCGGTGTGAAACCAATCGAGGCAGTCGGACAGGAATTCGACCCGAATCTTCACAACGCAGTGATGCAGGTGGAGAGCGATGAGTATGAATCCGGTGTGATAGCCCAGGAACTTCAGAAGGGTTACACATATCATGACATGGTCGTAAGACACAGCATGGTAGGCGTTGTTCAATAATTTGATTATCACATATTTTTGAGAATAGAAACTATAAAATGAAAACAGAGAATAAAAACAGGAGGAAAATATTATGAGTAAGATTATTGGTATTGACTTAGGTACAACCAACAGCTGTGTAGCTGTTATGGAAGGTGGTAAACCCACCGTTATCGCTAATACAGAAGGTGCAAGAACCACACCCTCTGTTGTAGCATTTACCAAGACCGGTGAGAGACTGGTCGGTGAGCCTGCAAAGCGTCAGGCAGTTACCAACGCAGAGAAGACCATTTCTTCCATTAAGAGAGATATGGGTACCGATCGCGGCCGTACCATTGACGGCAAAAAATACTCTCCTCAGCAGATCTCCGCAATGATCCTGCAGAAGCTGAAAGCAGATGCCGAGAGCTATCTGGGTGAGAAGGTTACCGAGGCAGTTATCACAGTTCCCGCATACTTCAATGATGCCCAGCGTCAGGCTACCAAGGATGCAGGTAAGATCGCAGGCCTGGATGTAAAGCGTATCATCAACGAGCCTACCGCAGCAGCACTTGCTTATGGTCTGGACAATGAAAAAGAACAGAAGATCATGGTATACGACCTTGGTGGCGGTACCTTTGATGTATCTATCATCGAGATCGGTGACGGTGTCATCGAAGTACTGGCTACCAACGGTGATACACACCTTGGCGGTGATGATTTCGATAACAAGATCATTCAGTGGATGCTGGATGAATTCAAGAAGGCAGAAGGCGTAGATCTGTCCGGTGATAAGATGGCTATGCAGAGACTGAAGGAAGCAGCTGAGAAGGCTAAGAAAGAGCTGTCCAGCGCAATGACCACCAATATCAACCTTCCTTTCATTACCGCAACTGCAGAGGGACCTAAGCACTTTGATATGAATTTAACCCGTGCTAAGTTCGATGAACTGACCAGAGATCTGGTTGATAAGACTGCTATCCCCGTACAGAACGCTATGAAGGATGCTGGCCTGAACTATTCTGATCTGGGTCAGGTACTGCTGGTAGGTGGTTCTACACGTATCCCTGCGGTACAGGATAAGGTAAGAGCATTGACCGGTAAAGAGCCCAGCAAGTCTCTGAATCCTGATGAGTGCGTAGCAATCGGTGCTTCTATCCAGGGTGGTAAGCTTGCCGGTGATGCAGGTGCCGGTGATATTCTGTTACTGGATGTAACTCCTCTGTCTCTGTCTATCGAGACCATGGGTGGTGTTGCTACCAGACTGATTGAGAGAAATACAACCATTCCTACCAAGAAGAGCCAGATCTTCTCTACCGCTGCTGATAATCAGACTGCAGTAGATATCAACGTAGTACAGGGTGAGCGTCAGTTCGCCAAAGATAATAAGTCCCTCGGACAGTTCCGTCTGGACGGTATTGCTCCAGCTCCCAGAGGAATCCCTCAGATCGAGGTTACTTTCGATATCGATGCCAACGGTATCGTAAATGTATCCGCTAAGGATCTGGGTACCGGCAAGGAGCAGCACATCACCATTACCGCAGGCTCTAACATGTCCGATTCCGATATCGAGAAGGCTGTCAAGGAAGCAGCTGAATTCGAAGCACAGGATAAGAAGCGTAAGGAAGCTATCGAGGCAAGAAACGAAGCAGACTCTTTCGTATTCCAGACCGAGAAGGCTCTGAATGAAGTAGGTGACAAGGTACCCGAGAGTGACAAGACTCAGGTACAGGCTGATCTGGAAGCTGTTAAGGCAATTCTGGAGAGAACCAAAGACCAGGAGATGAGCGACAGCGATGTAGATGAGCTGAAGGCTGCAAAAGAGAAACTGACCCAGAGTGCTCAGTCTGTATTCACCAAGATGTATGAGCAGGCTGCTCAGGCACAGCAGGGTGCACAGGGTGCAGCAGGCCCTGACATGAATGCACAGGCCGGTAGCAATGCTGGATCTAACGCAGACGATGATGTGATCGACGGAGATTTCAGAGAAGTATAATTAAACTTCACAAATAACGCAAATCGTGGTATAACAGTAAATGCTGTGTAACAGTGATTGCGAATAACAGGGGGCACAGGGTATGCGAAAGCGTGCCCTGTGCATAACCGTTTTTAGATTTAAATGACAGAGGTGCAAAAATGGCAGAGCAGAAGAGAGACTATTACGAGGTCCTCGGTGTAGATAAGAATGCAGATGATGCTGCAATTAAAAAAGCATACCGGGTACTGGCGAAAAAATACCATCCCGACATGAACCCCGGAGACAAGAATGCAGAACAGAAATTTAAAGAAGCTTCCGAGGCTTATGCCGTGCTGAGTGATCCCGAGAAGAGACGTCAGTATGATCAGTATGGCCATGCGGCATTTGACGGTGGCGCAGGAGGTGCCGGTGGTTTCGATTTCAATGGAACTGATTTTGGAGACATTTTCGGAGATATTTTCGGAGATATCTTTGGCGGCGGCAGAAGCAGAGGTGCCAGAAATAACGGCCCCATGAAAGGTGCCAACATCCGTACCAGTGTTCATATCACTTTTGAAGAGGCAGTTTTCGGCTGCAAGAAAGAGATCGATCTTACGGTAAAGGAAACCTGTAAGACCTGTAACGGCTCCGGTGCGAAGCCCGGAACCAGCCCTGAGACCTGTACCAAGTGTGGTGGTAAGGGTCAGGTGGTATTTACCCAGCAGTCTTTCTTCGGTACTGTGCGTAATGTACAGACCTGTCCCGACTGTCAGGGTACCGGTAAGGTGATCAAGGACAAATGCCCGGATTGCCGTGGTACCGGATATATTCCTATGAAGAAACGTTATGCGGTGGATATTCCCGCAGGTATCGACAACGGACAGTCTACCCGTATGCCGGGACTGGGTGAGCCAGGTGTCAACGGTGGCCCCAGAGGCGATGTGCTGGTAGAAGTGATCGTAGGTCGTCATCCTATCTTCCAGAGACAGGATTTCGATATTTTCTCTACCGTACCTATTTCTTTTGCAGTAGCGGCATTGGGCGGCGAAGTGTTGATCGATACGGTAGACGGCAAGGTGGTATATGATGTAAAGGCCGGAACGCAGACCGACACCAAGATCCGTCTGCGCGGCAAGGGTGTTCCTTCCTGGAGAAATAAGGATGTCCGCGGTGACCATTATGTAACACTGGTGGTTCAGACTCCCGACAAGTTGAAACCGGAAGCAAAGGAACTGCTAAAGCAGTTCGATGTACTGACCGGAGATTCCCTGAATGCTGTGAAGAAAGCAACGGAAAGCGGAGAGGGAGAGTCCAGGGAGAATGACTCCAGGGACGGCAAGAAGAAAAAGTTTTGGAAGTAAAAGTTAATAAATAAAATTCCCCGTAGCCTCGGCTGGGGTAAGAAACGCGGCACGCTCGCGCTCTATCGCAGAGCGTAGCGGCACTGCTTATTCTTACACCCAGCCGGGGCTACTGGTTTGTTGGGAAAAAGTTAAAGGTATCTTTGAAGGCCAATGATATAGAATACAGTTTGGTTTTTTTGTCAAAAGGCAGGGTGAACGGTTTGACAGAATGGGCAGAAACGCTTACAATTCAAGTAGTTATGCTGTCTGTGACACGAAGGAGCCTGCAGGATGGAGAACCGGAAAGAGGAATTTCTGAAAATTGTATGTCAGAGTTATCTGATCGTTATTCTGGCAGTGCTGCCTCTTTATTATATTCCCTGGAATGGATATTATAAACTGGGTGATACCAAATATTACCTGTATCGCAATGTTTCACTGCTTTGCCAGGGGATCGCATTGCTGGCACTGTGTGTCTTTGCTGTAAGCAGCCGGTGGACAGGGGAACATCGGATTTTTGCCAGATCTCTGGCTGAAGTAGTGAAAAAATCGGTCGATAAATGCAGAACACATGCGGTAACGACGGCGGTCTGCCTGTACGGAATCTGTGCGTTACTCTCTGCAATCTGCAGCCCCTATGGCAGTATCGCGTGGAACGGAGAGCGGGAATGGTACATGGGAGCTGTCACGATCTGTTTGATGATCGGAGGTTTTTTACTGACGGCGAAGTACGGAGGTAGTTGTAAAACGGCGATATGGTTAGGAGAGGCGGCTTTTGTGGCGGTCACCCTGATCGGCCTGTTGCAGAAGCTGGGCTATGATCCTCTGGGACTTCTCAAGGGTTACGTTGTGGGGGACTGGGAATTTACCCATATGTTGACCACGCTGGGGAACAGCAACTGGCTCAGCGGGTATTACAGTGTGATGTTTCCCTTTTCCATGACGCTGTTTCACCGGGCAGTGGAAGCAGGGAAAAAAGGTCCCACACTGCTGGCAGGAACGTGCAATATGTTGGCCATGATGCTTCTGCTTTTACAGGGAAGTGACAGCGGTGTGATCGTGGCATGCACAGTCATGGGGGTGTGCTTTTGGCTCGACCGGAAGCAAACCGGACATTGGGAAGTATATTTCCTTTTTCTTGCAGCGGTGGCGCTGGGAATGTGCCGTTGGGGTAAATGGATGTTATATCTGGGAACGTTTGACATTCTCCTGCAGGATGGCATCGCCAAAAAACTGGCAGCCTGGCAGGGATGGATTCCGGTTGCAGCAGGGTGTCTGCTGCTTTGGGGAGCCTGTCGCAGGATTCCGGAGAATAAGAAAAAAATATTGCAAGAGGGAGTATTGTGTTGTGCACTGGCAGGAATAGCGGTAGTGCTGGCATGGTATCTGCATCGGTTGTTGGTAATCGATTTTGCGGAATGGGGCAATCGCCGGGGAAGATTGTGGCAGATGGCATGGATGGGTTTCCGGAAAGGAAATCTGCATCAGAAGCTGTTGGGAGCAGGCCCGGATTGTTTTGCATCGTATCTGGGAGAACTGTTGCCGGGAGGCACGGTGCTTTTTGATAAAGGATATTTTGAAGGTTCTGTTTTTACCAATGCACATAATGAGTGGCTCACCACACTGGTCAATATGGGACTGCTGGGTGTGGCTGCCTATGCAGCTGTTTTTATCACGGCGCTGCAGACATACAGGAAGAATTTTCTCGCAGTATTGTTACTGCTTACCTACGGGATACATTCCCTGATCAGCTTTCAGCAGGTGCTGAATGCGCCGCTTTTCTTCCTGATACTGGGATTGTGTGAAGCGGCGGCCCGGGGAGAAAAGACCAAAACCAATCAAATGGATACGGATGAGGAGTTGCTAGAAGCTATATGAAAAATATTTGGAAGATTTTTACCGGAGATCTGAAAAAACTGGTGAAGCAGCCTTTTGCGCTGGTTATTATTATCGGGTTGTGCGTGATACCGTCGCTGTATGCGTGGTTTAATATATTTGCCAACTGGGATCCCTATGCCAATACCGGAGGAATTCCTGTGGCGGTAGTATCCCTGGATCAGGACTATACGCTGAAAGACGGATCGGTGGTAAATATGGGAGAATCCGTACTGGAAAGCCTGCATTCCAACACCAGTGTAAAATGGATCTTTCTGGATACCGAGGAAGAAGCAAAAGAGGGCGTGGAAGCCGGAAAATATTATGCAGCCGTCGTCATTACCGATAAATTTACTTATAGTATGTACAATGTATTTTCGGATGATTTTGAGAATCCGGCGCTGATCTATTATCAGAATCAGAAGAGCAATGCCATTGCCACCAAAATCACGGATACGGTGGCAGGAACTCTGCAGAATACCATCAATGAGACCTTTATCAAGGTGGCGGCTACCACGGTATTTGAAGAGGGCAATACGGTGTCGGATCAGGTACAGGGGGACAGTTATGTAGAGGAATTCTGTTCCAAACTGGAGGAACTGAATGACAATCTGAAGGAATACAGTGCCATGATCGACTCCTTTCAGGCAGGCAATGCGCGGCTGGAGTCTGCCATCACCCATGTCAACTATGAGATTCCCGCGATGCAGAAGAAACTGGACAGCACCACAGCCAGTCTGAACCAGAGCAGTCAGGATCTGTCTTCTACCAGAGACACCCTGGGCAATTTCAGCAACAACATCGATACTTCCATGAGCAATATCAATAACTCTCTGGAAAGTATCAAAAAGGCTCTGGATGAAAGCAAACTGGCGGAGGATACCGCCCAGATGACGAGAGATCTGAACCGGGTGGCAAGAGATACCAATACGCTGAACGGACAAGTAAATACACTGCTGGCGGCACTGATCCAACAAAAGCTGGAAAGCGTCTCTGACGGTAATGCTGCGAACGGCGGCACCGGCAGCAATATCAACGCAGCGGCAACTGATGCGGCTATGGAAGCATTGAAAGCCATGCAGAAGGAACTGGATCTGATGAATACCGTAGTGGGCAGCGTTCTGGAATCCACGGACGACAAGGCTGCGGAGAATGCAAAGGTCAATGTCAACAATGCCATGAATAATTTAAGGAGCGCCATTGACAGCTGCGAGACTTCTGTAAGTAATATGCAGGGAATCTATAAGAATAATCTGGTGCCCCAGATGCAGAAGGTTCTGACAAATATGTCAGATTCTCTGAATCAGGTGACCAATCTGGTAAATACCCTGAGCAATACGGTGAAAAATGTCGGAGTTGTCATGGAAGGTGTCGGTGACACTGTGTCCGGAACCAGTGAGAGTCTGGGACAGATCAAAGATGTGGTAGATAATATCAGCGCCAAACTTACAGATCTGACAGAGAAGCTGGACGGTGCATCCGAAGAGGAAATGATGGATATTCTGGTGCGTTTCCTTGGAGGAGATCCGGATAGTCTGGGGGCATATTTTGCATCTCCCGTAACCATGGAGACCATAGCCATGTATCCGGTGGCTACGTATGGTTCTGCCATGACACCGTTCTATTCCACACTGGCGATCTGGGTAGGTTCTACGATCCTGGTGGCACTGGTGAAAGTAAAAGCCTCTCCGAAAGGGCTTGAAAATGTACAGAGCTATCAATTGTATTTCGGCAGATATTTGCTGTTTTTCTTATTGGCACAGATTCAGGCAGCCATCATTGTGGCCGGAGATCTGTGGCTGTTAAAAGTAAACATTGTGGAACCGGGGCTGTTTTTCCTGGCGGCAAGCTTTACGGCTACGGCATTTTCCCTGTTGATCTATTCTCTGACACTGGCATTCGGAGATGTGGGCAAGGCCATCTGCGTTATTGTTATGGTATTGCAGATCGCTGGTTCCAGCGGTACCTTCCCGATCGAACTGCTACCGGACACCTACCAGAAGATTTATATTTTCTTTCCCTTCCCCTATGCCATCCGGGCCATGCGTGAGGCACTGGCGGGTATGTACGGTACTGCCTATATGGAAGCACTGGCAAAATTGAGCCTGTTTATGATCGAGGGACTGTTGATCGGCCTGGTGATCCGGATCCCGTTCGTAAAACTGAACCATTTTGTGGAAGAGCGTATGGAAGACACTGAGTTAATGTGACACCTGTTCAGAACCATGAAAACGAAAACTCCGCAGGAGTGGGTTTGTGAATGAAGTTCCGAACAGGCAGAAAGGTAAAATCATGGAGAGAAATTACGAAGAAATTTTTCAGAAGGTTCTGGATTACGAGCAGGCCCTTCATGAGAAGAATAGAAAAAGAATAAAGATCGGTCTGAAATGTATCTGGATCGTCCCCTTGTTTTTTCTGGCACTGTTGTTCCTGACTGGCAGCAACAAGGTCATCTTCCTGATCCTGTGGATCGTGTCGCTGTTTGCCCTGTCAATCTATCTGATCGTTGTGGAATATATGGATTATAATCTGCAGGAGAAGATCATGGAGCTCAAAGGAGAAGAAGGCGATCTCAAAGCGGTGACTCCGACAGACTTTGACCGGGCGGCGCAGATCATCCGGGAGACCCGGAAACTGATTGGTGAAGGCCTGAATTCCCCAGCCGAGACCGGGACCGAAGAGGATCCGGAAGATGAAACCGAAGAGAATCCGGAAGACGAAAGCGAAGAGGAAAACGAAGACGAGACCGAAGACTGGGAGGATGGTGAATAGTATGTATAATATCTGGAAAATATTTACCACCGACATCCGCCGGATCAGCAATAATGTGGTGGCGGTCGTTATTATCATGGGACTCAGCATCCTCCCGGCACTGTATGCCTGGTTCAACATTTTCTCCAACTGGGATCCTTACGAGCCCGCAGCTACCAGTCAGCTGAAAGTAGCCGTGGCTTCCGATGATGCCGGGGCGGAGATCATGGGGCTGTCTCTGAACGTGGGAGACAGTGTGCTGGAGGCTCTGGGAGCCAATACCACTATCGGCTGGGTGTTCCCGGAGACCACGGAGGAAGCACTGGAAGGCGTGAAGAACAGTGATTACTATGCGGCATTGATTATTCCGGAGACTTTTACTCAGGAAATGCTGGGATTTATCGACGGTGAAGTGGATCATCCCACCATTTACTACTATGAAAATGAGAAAAAGAATGGTATTGCCCCCAAAATCACGGGCAAAGCGAAAAATGCTGTGCAGGAACAGGTAAATGCCACCTTTATCAGTACTGTGGCAGAAGCGGTGATGAAAGCGGGAAATGCCCTTTCGGTGGTGAATGCCGGCGGGCAGACCAGTGTGGAAGAATCTCTGGATACCATGCAGGCACAGTTGCAGGATTATGTGGTTATGTTACAGTCCTTCCAGAGTATTATGACCTCCGCGGAGATGATCATGGAGACCAGCCAGAATATGCTCCCGGATATGGATAATATGCTGGAGAATGGACGAAATACCATGATCGGTATGCAGACCATGATCAATTCCAGCGTCGATGCGGTTGACGTTATGGGAGATATGGTGAGCAGCAGTATGGACATGGTCACGGAAGCGTTGCAGTATCTGTCGGTCTTTTCTGATGGATTGTTGGAGCAGATGGGCAGCAACAATGTGGGAAGCACCACGGACACCGGATTGGGCACGGCCATCGGACTGGTACAGGGCATGCAGGCCAATATGGATGTGCTGGGAAGCCTGATCACCGGACAGGATGCTCAGATTCAGGAGATCAACCAGTCTCTGAAAACGATCGAAGCGGATCTGAAACAGCTGCAAGACAGCAAGGGAGATGTGGATCATGATATCAATACTCTGCGGGCACAGATCCGGGAACAGATCCAGATCTGCAACAAACAGCTGAATAATCTGATGAGTGATTACAATAACAATGTCAGACCTTCTTTCCGGGCTACCGGCAAATCCATGCAGCAGGCTTTCCTGAATGCCGCAGCGATGATGAACGGTACGGATGTGAATATGGATGAAATTTCCGATATTCTGAAAGAGTATCAGCAGACTTTGCAGGAAGGTAATGTCAGCCTGCAGGATTCCCTGGTGATCGCACAGGAACTGCTGGACAAGGTCAGCAAAATAGCAGATAATATAAAACGGATCACCGGTGCGGAGACCTATGAGGATATTTTAAGCGCTATGGCTGCCGATCCGACGGCGGTGGCAGACTTCGTATCTTCTCCGGTCAGACTGGAGACGGTACCTGTTTATCCGGTGGATCATTACGGCTCTGCGGCATCGCCGTTCTATACGATCCTGGCAATCTGGGTGGGAGCGCTGTTCCTGGTGGCTATTATTCACGTGGGTGTGAAACCCATTGAACCGGGGGATCATTATAAGGCGCATGAGAGATATTTTGGCAGATATCTGCTGTTTTTCCTGATCGGACAGGCACAGACACTGCTTATTGTTCTTGGGAACCTTTATTATATTGAGATACAGTGTCAGCACAGGTTTTTATACTGGCTGGCGGCAGCCGTGGCCAGTGCGGCATTCAGCTGCTTTATGTATTCTGTGACTTTCGCTTTTGGAAACGTGGGTGAGGCACTGGCTATTGTAGTCATGGTCATCCAGGTGGCGGGAAGCGGCGGAACGTTCCCTATCGAGGTTCTTCCGCAGGTATTCCAGTGGATCTATCCGTTCCTGCCTTTTCAGTTCGGCATGAAAGCTTTCAAGGAATGTATTGCGGGAATGTACGGAGTGGATTTTTGGATCAATGTCGGTAAGATGGCACTGTTCATGATCATTGCATTGCTGCTTGGTCTGGCACTGGAGCCGCCGTTCCGCAAGCTGAATCATATGATAGAGAAGAGTAAAGAGAAGACAGGATTAATGATCTGATGAAGATGAAAAAAATGACTTCGGAAAAGAAACATAAAATTACAACCATTGGCTTATGGCTGATCCTCATTCTGTGCACGGCGGTATTGTTCTCCCTGTGTCTCAGTGAGGGGATCGACTATGATGAAGCATACAGTTATCGCACCGCCCATGACAATACGATGATGGGAATCATTCGCGTGGTACTGGCGGCCCATGATACGGATGTGCCGGTATGGTATATGGGATTGCGGCTGTGGTCGTTTCTGGTAGGAGACGGCATTATTGCCTACAAAATGTTTGCATTGCTGGGAACGGTATTGTCCATGCTGCTGGGGCCTGTTGTGATCCGCAGGCAGTGGGGAGCGAAGACAGCAGCCCTTTATATGATCATGGTAAGCCTGACACCTGCAATGATGAAGATCAGTGTGAACAACAGAATGTATTCCTGGACGGTGTTTGGAGTTACCGTCTGCGGACTGACCGCTTATTTCCTGCGGGAGCGGCTGAACAGTAAGGCCCTGTGGACGATATTGTTTCTGACGACCTTCTGCGGTATTTTCAGTCATTACTTTACCGCGTTCAGTTACCTGTTTATCTACCTGTATCTGGTGGCGGTGATTTGGCAGCAGGACAGAAAACAGATCTGGAAGCCGTTTGTCTGTGGTGGTTCCGTTGTATTGCTTTTTGTGGCATGGCTGATAAAATCCGATTTCTTTCATCTGCTGGTTTCTGATGGAAACCCGACGAACCAGTCCAAATTCGGTATTTACGAATTTTTTAATTTCATTTTCGGAACCAGAGTGAAGTATGCGACCAAAATGGGAGAACTTCTTTTTGTACTGACACTGGTCTGTGCGATCCTCTTTTGGAAGCGGCTGGGGAGAAGAAACGGTGTTTTTGCGGTTCTGTGTACCTGTATTTTCCCAGTAAGCTATTTGATGGCGGCGCTGCTGGCATTACATGCGTCCCACTTTTTTACCTACCGCCATGTTATGCATAGCATGGGATTGTTCTGGCTGGGAATGGCGATCATTTTATCCAGGATCAATTTACAGGAATGGATCGCCTGTCTGTCCTTCACTGTGTGGATGGGAGTGTCGGCCTACGGAATCTCTTATCATGAAGAATATGGTACAATCTCATATCTGGAAGAGACGAAGGCATTTATAGCGGAGAATATGGAGCCGGGAGATGTGGTCGTCTACGATACGGATTCCCGCTTCGGACAGCTATTCGGATGCTATATGCCGGACCAGATCTTTTATACCATGGAAGAGGTGCCGGATCTGGAAGAACTGGTGGGGAAAAGAGTCTGGTATTTCCAGTGTTTCGGACATCTGCTGGAGGAATCGGATAAATATACCGTAACCTATGAAAATATGGGACATTATGGATTTCAGTATATGGACGGGAATACGGATTTTGATATTTTAAAGGTGAACATAACGGAGGAAACGGGAAATGATTAAATGGGTGGAAAGAGGAGTCCTGCTGGCAGCGATACTTTCCATGTTGTTTGTATGGCCGTATGGAGGAATCCGTGAAGATAAAAAGGACAGTTCCTTAAGTGAGGATTATGGATATACAGAGCCCCTGCAGGTGGGAGAATATGCTTCGCAGTATTTTGTTGCGGAGACAGATTTTCTGAAAACACTGGAAATCGCGGTGAGCTATAATCAGGAGGAAGAACGGAACGGACTTCTGGGTCTGGAGATATGGAAAGAGGATCAGAAGATATATGAAGGTGTAATTCCTTATGATGCCATGGAATCGACAACATTTTTCCCTGCCGTCATCGAGACCCGGCTGAAAAGGGGCGCTGTATATGAATACCGGATCGTGAATCAAAGTATTTCCGAGAATCTGCCGCAGGTAGTATATACTACTACGGAAAAGGCGCATGTACCGGAAAATCAGCAACTGGTGGTACATGAAGCAACTGTGGACGGACAGGCATTGAACCGGTACACCTGGAGAGAGAAGCTGGATGCGGTCAGCGTATTGGAAATCGACAGTTTTATTGCAATAGTGGCTGCAATGATATATGCTGTGTTGGAACAATGGAAAAGAAAGGAAAAAAAGAACAATGAAGTGGGTTAAATTCAGAATAAAGACGGTAACGGAAGCGGAAGATATTATTATCAGCACCCTGTACGATCTCGGACTGGAAGGAGCACAGATCGAAGACAAGGTGCCCCTGACCGCCATGGAGAAGGAGCAGATGTTTGTAGATATCCTGCCGGACGGACCGGAGGATGACGGCATTGCCTATTTAAGTTTTTTTGTAGAGGAAAAAGAGGACGGCAGTCTGGAAGTGGCCGGGGAGAAGACCACGACCGAAGCTGTACTTGCGGATGTAAAGCGGGAACTGGAAGACTTACGCCAGTTTATGGATATCGGCGAGGCTTCTGTTGTGGTAGATGAGACGGAGGACATTGACTGGATCAACAACTGGAAACAGTATTTCCACCAGTTCTATATCGATGATATCCTGGTGATCCCTTCCTGGGAAAATATCAAACCGGAAGATACTGACAAGATGGTGCTTCATATCGATCCCGGTACGGCATTTGGCACCGGCATGCATGAGACCACACAGCTGTGTATCCGTCAGCTGCGTAAGTTCATCACTCCTGAGACAGAGCTTTTGGATGTCGGCACCGGCAGCGGTATTCTGGCAATTTTATCCCTCATGTTCGGGGCAAAACATGCCGTGGGAACCGATCTGGATATCTGTGCTGTGGAAGCTGTGGCACAGAACTGCGAAGTGAATGGAATCGATCCGGCACAGTTTGACATGATGATCGGCAATATCATTACAGACAAAGAAGTGCAGGACAAGGTAGGCTATGAGTGTTATGATATCGTGGTGGCCAATATTCTGGCAGATGTACTGGTACCGTTGACTCCTGTCATCGTACATCAGCTGAAGAAGGGCGGTATCTACATCACCTCTGGCATCATTGATGACAAGGAGCAGACCGTGGTGGAGGCTGTGAAGGCCGCTGGATTGGAAGTACTGGAAGTGACCTACCAGGGAGAATGGGTCAGCGTTACCGCAAGAAAGAATTAAGCGCTTAAAATAGGAGTTTCTATGTATCAGTTTTTTGTAGAACCGGAACAGATCGACGTGGCAGCGAAGAGCGTTATCATCCGGGGAACCGATGTGAATCATATCAAAAATGTACTGCGGATGCGCCCCGGCGAAGAAGTGGCTGTCAGCAATGGAATCGACGGGAAGGAATATCGCTGTGGGATCCTTGCACTGGAAGAGGACTGTGTCCGTCTGGAGCTTCGTTTTATCAAGGAAGACGGAGTAGAGCTTCCGGCGAAGATCTATCTGTTCCAGGGACTGCCCAAGGCGGACAAGATGGAGCTCATCATCCAGAAGGCCGTGGAACTGGGAGCCTTTCAGGTGATCCCGGTGTCCATGAAGCGCTGCGTGGTCAAGCTGGATGAGAAAAAAGCGGATGCAAAAATCAAACGCTGGCAGGGAATTGCGGAGGCAGCAGCCAAGCAGAGTAAGCGTGGCGTGATCCCCACGGTGGCACCGGTTATGAGTTATGTGCAGGCGGTGAAAACGGCTTCTGAAATGGATCTGAAACTGGTACCTTACGAGCTGGCGGAAGGAATGCCACAGACGAAACAGCTCATCGAAAGCGCAAGACCCGGACAGCAGATCGCTATTTTCATCGGCCCGGAGGGCGGATTTGATCCGGAGGAGATAAGACTTGCCACGGAGGCGGGAATTCAACCGATCACTTTGGGGAAACGGATCCTGCGGACGGAGACGGCCGGATTTACGACTATCGCATGGCTGATGTATCAGTTGGAAAATTAGACAGCGGACGGCACGGATCGCCTGCCTGCGGCATATTTTAATCATAAGAAGAATATAGTAATTATTCAGAGCAAAAGGAAAGCCCGGAAGAGTCGATTTGGCGAATAGGGCGCTGAATAGTTACTGAAGAGATAGATAGCAAGGAGAAGAAGAGAATGGAAGTCTATATGGACAATTCCGCTACCACAAGGACATTCCCGGAAGTGGCAGAGTTGATGACGAAGATCATGTGTGAAGATTACGGTAATCCCTCCAGCCTGCATATGAAGGGAGTGGAGGCAGAGAAATACCTCCGCTATGCCAAGGAGACTCTGGCAAGGATTCTGAAGGTGGAGGAGAGAGAGCTTTTATTTACTTCCGGGGGAACGGAATCCGATAATATGGCACTGATCGGCTGCGCCCTGGCGAATTGCCGCAGAGGCAATCATCTGATCACGACGCAGATCGAACATCCCGCTATCCTGCAGACCATGCGTTATCTGGAGACCCAGGGGTATCGTGTCACTTATCTGCCGGTGGATCCCTGCGGACGTATCCGGCTGGAAGACTTACGCAGAGCCATGACACCGGAGACCATTCTGGTATCTATCATGCACACGAATAACGAGATCGGAGCCCTGCAGCCCATTGAGGAAGCCGGAGCTCTGATCAAACAGATGAACCCGGATACGCTGTTCCATGTGGATGCGGTACAGGGATTCGGAAAATCCCGGATCTATCCCAAGAAGATGCACATTGATCTGCTGTCCGTCAGTGGACACAAGATCCACGGACCGAAGGGCGTCGGACTGCTGTATGTAGGGGAACGGGTGAAGATCCAGCCCATCGTATTCGGTGGCGGACAGCAGCAGAACCTCCGCTCCGGTACCGAGAATGTGCCCGGTATTGCGGGACTTGCAAAAGCAGCGGAAATGCTCTATAGTCATTTTGATGAGGATCATGCCAGACTCTGCGCCTGCAAGAGACGATTCATTGAAGGTGTGGAAAGACTGGATCAGGTGAAGGTCAATGGACTTTTGCCGGATGCTCCTTACGGAGAGGGTACGGCGGCGCATATCGTCAGTGTATCCTTTGCGGGAGTCCGGAGTGAAGTACTCCTGCATGCACTGGAGGACAAGGGAATCTATGTTTCTGCAGGAAGCGCCTGCTCTGCACACAAGCCGCAGCCTTCTGCTACACTGAAAGCCATCGGCATCGATAAATCCCTGCTGGATTCCACCATACGTTTCAGCTTTTCCGTATTTACCACGGAAGAAGAGATTGACGTATGTCTCCAGGCATTGTACAATATAGTACCTATGTTACGCAGATACAGTCGCAGATAAGCGATTTGAGAAACACTCAGAAAGGAAACGAACGTGTTTACATCATTTTTGATAAAATATGCCGAGATCGGCATTAAGGGAAAGAACCGTTACCTGTTCGAAGATGCTCTGGTACGCCAGATTAAGTATGCACTGAAAAAGTGTGAGGGAGAATTCCTGGTGCACAAGACACAGGGCCGTATCTTCGTAGATGCAGAGTCAGAATTTGACTACGATGAAGTTGTGGCACACTTACAAAGAGTCTTCGGAATCTCCGGAATCTGCCCGGTAGTGCATATACAGGATGAAGGATTTGAGAAGCTGTGTGAGACTGTAATTGACTACATTGCAAAAGTATATCCCGATTGCAATCAGACGTTCAAGGTGGCAGCGAGACGTGCCCGGAAAAATTACCCCAAGGATTCCATGACCATCAACATGGATATGGGAGAAGCTATCCTGAAGGCTTATCCCAATATGAAGGTGGATGTACATCATCCCGATATTATGCTGAACATTGAGATCCGTGAAGAAATCTATATCTACTCCGTGATCCTGCCCGGTCCCGGAGGAATGCCCGTAGGTACCGGTGGCAAGGGAATGCTGCTTCTCTCCGGTGGTATTGATTCTCCCGTGGCAGGTTATATGATCGCCAAGAGAGGCGTCAAGATCGATGCGGTATATTTCCATGCACCGCCTTACACCAGTGAGCGTGCGAAGCAGAAAGTAGTGGATCTGGCGAAGATCGTTGCCCGTTACACCGGACCGATCTATCTGCATGTGATCAATTTTACCGATATTCAGTTATATATTTATGAGAAATGTCCTCATGAGGAACTGACCATTATCATGCGCCGGTATATGATGCGGATTGCGGAACAGATCGCGAAAGAGACTGAGTGCCTGGGCCTGATCACCGGTGAGAGCATCGGACAGGTGGCATCCCAGACCATGAATTCCCTGATCGCTACCAATGAAGTCTGTGAGCTGCCGGTCTACCGTCCGCTGATCGGATTTGACAAGCAGGAGATCGTAGAAGTATCCGAGAAGATCGGGACTTATGAGACTTCCATTCTGCCCTATGAAGATTGTTGTACCATCTTCGTGGCAAAACATCCCGTGACGAAACCGAACGTGAAGGTGATCCGCAGACATGAACACAATCTGGATGAGAAGATCGACGAACTGGTGAAGACCGCACTGGAGACCAAAGAACTGATCATTGCGGAAGCATAAGTGCGAATGCAGAGTAACTATTCAGAACCGGGGAAACAGAGGTACTGAATAGTTACTTTTTTGGAATGGCATATAAAAAACACCTCAAGAGGATTGCGTCTCTCAAGGTGTTCTCTGTTTTACTATGTATTCGGAATTCCGAATCGGTAACTTATACCAGATAAGGCTTTAATACTTCCAGAACCTCATCAGCGCCATCCTCTGCATGGATGTTCAGGTCGATAGGCTTGGAAAGATCCAGGCTGAAGATACCCATGATGGACTTTGCATCAATTACGTATCTGCCGGATACAAGATCGAAATCATAATCGAACTTAGTAATATCGTTTACGAAAGATTTTACCTTATCAATAGAATTTAAAGAAATCTGAACTGTCTTCATGTTGACTACCTCCTTAATGTGTGTCATACCTTCTGACTTTATATTAATGGGGGAACGCTCAAAAGTCAAGACGAAAACAATACAAAAAAAGTGAGGAATCCTATGAAAAGTGTAGCATTACACAACCTCGGATGTAAGGTTAATTCCTATGAAATAGAAGTAATGCAACAAATGTTACAAGAAAAAGGTTATACTATTGTACCATTTGATGAAACCGCAGATATTTATATTGTAAATACCTGCACAGTTACCAATATTGCAGACCGGAAAAGCAGACAGATGCTTCATCGTGCGAAGCAGAAAAATCCGGCGGCACTGGTGGTGGCTGTGGGATGCTACGTGCAGACCGGAAGGGAAGATGTGGAGCAGGATCCCTGCATCGATCTGGCGATCGGCAACAACCGCAAGAAGGACCTGGCGTCCATTCTGGAGGAATATTTGCAGGATCTGGAACAGGAAGATGCGGTGGCAGAGAATGCAGAAAATGCCGGGCATGGTGTGGACAAGACTCTGCATGACACTACTGTCATAGATATTAACCATACCGCGGAATATGAAGAAATGACTCTGAAACAGACGGCAGAGCACACCCGAGCCTATATTAAAATTCAGGACGGATGCAATCAGTTCTGCTCTTACTGTGTTATCCCCTATGCCAGAGGCAGAGTCCGCAGCCGCAGGGCGGAAGATATCATCCGGGAGATCACCGGCATGGCACAGAACGGATACCGGGAGATCGTACTGACAGGTATCCATATCAGTTCTTATGGCATTGATTTCGACGAGGAGGCCTGGAAGCGGGGAGAAAGTGTCTCCGTATTAAAAGAAGATGAGGAGAGAAGAGATTATTCCGGCAGCAGTAAGCTGATCGATCTGCTGGAACGGATCCATGATATTGAAGGTATTGAGCGGATCCGTATCGGTTCCCTGGAACCCCGCATTATTACGGAGGAGACGGCAGCCAGAATGGCGGCACTGCCGAAGCTGTGTCCCCATTTCCATCTGTCCTTGCAGAGCGGCTGTGATGCCACGCTACGCCGTATGAACCGTAAATATACTTCCGAAGAATATGCGGAGAGTGTTGCGCTGCTTCGTAAGGTATTTGACCATCCAGCCATCACCACAGATGTCATTGTGGGTTTCCCGGGGGAGACTGAGGAAGAGTTTGCGCAGACAAAGGAATTTTTAGACCGGATTCAATTCTTCGAGATGCATATTTTCAAGTATTCCAAACGGGCAGGCACCAGAGCGGCCGTGATGTCTCATCAGGTGCCGGATCCCGTGAAGACCACCAGAAGTGCGGAACTTCTGGCTATGGAGAAGGAACAGTCGAAGCAGTTCCGGACCCACTATGTGGGACGGGAGGCGGAGGTGCTTCTGGAGGAGACCAAGGAGATCGGCGGAATGGAATATCTGCTGGGACACACGAGAGATTATGTCAAACTGGCTGTCTCTGTGAAGGAAAATAAAAAAAATGTTGCAAATACCGTGATATGCGGCAGGGTACAGGGGTTTTTGACGGATGAAATCCTATTACTATCACCCCTTGAATTTTCAAAGTAAATGCGGTAATATAAGGCATAACGGAAAGATTTGCCCTATGGCAGAAAAAGAGGATCGTATGCAGGACTTAGGAAATACACAATACTTCAAGGTAGAGACAGAACCTGAGACCGGTGTGAAGCTGGTGCTTTCTACCGTATATGAGGCACTGACGGAAAAGGGATACAACCCGGTGAACCAGATCGTAGGTTACATCATGAGCGGGGACCCTACTTATATTACCAGTCACAAAAATGCCCGCAGCCTCATCATGAAGGTAGAGCGTGACGAACTGGTGGAAGAACTGCTCACGGAGTATATCAGGACAAAACACTGGAAATAATTACAGTTATCAGGAGGACCCACATGCGTATCATGGGTTTGGATTTCGGCTCACGTACCGTGGGCGTGGCGATCAGTGACAGTCTGCTCTTAACAGCGCAGGGTGTGGAGATCATTCGCCGCAAAGAAGAGAATAAATTACGACAGACGCTGGCCCGGATCGAAGAACTGATCGTGGAGAATGAAGTGGAAGAGATCGTACTGGGACTTCCCAAGAACATGAACGATACCGAAGGTGTCCGCGTGGAACTGACCAAAGAGTTCAAGGACAAGCTGGAGCGCAGGACCGGTCTCCCGGTATATTTCTGGGATGAGAGACTGACGACTGTGGCAGCGGACAAAGCCATGATGGAAGCGGGAATCCGCCGTGAGAACCGTAAGGATTACGTGGATATGATCGCAGCTACTCTGATCCTGCAGGGCTATCTGGATCGCAGGAACAATGAGAAGAAAAAGGAAACAGAATGAGTAAATTGGAAAAGATTACATTTCGCCCCGAAGGCGAAGAACCTGTAGAATTTTATGTACTGGAACAGACCAGGATCGGAGGACACAATTACATCCTGGTGACTGATGTGGAAGAGGGCGATGGAGATGCCCTGATCCTGAAGGATATGTCTCAGGATGGTGAAGAAGAGAGCATTTATGATGTAGTCTCCGATGATGAAGAACTGGAAGCGGTATCCGGAGTATTTGCGGATATGTTAGAGGATGTTGATTTAATTTAGATCATATCCTATGGATTGTTCCGTGCCATGCACTCACACAATCCGTTCCAATATCACCATATTGCGAAGCATTCGCTCCGCTTTTATGCTCATATTGGGGCGGGTCATTAAGCCATAAAATCACTCCCGTGCAAGCACGTTGTGTTTTCAGGCTTATGACCTTGATATATGATAAATACAGGCAGTTCTGCGAGAAGGACGGTCTTATATTTATATATGATTTGTATGATTGGCAGAGAGGGATATTGGAGGCTTTGCCGGTTTCAGCATATAATGGTTTTGTGCTAAAAGTGACAGGGAATACACGAAGGGCATGAGAGATGCCGTTATTTTGATGGAATCGTAAGATCTGGGATGTCTGATCTCCACGGGAGTCTTTGAGAAGAGAGCCGGAAGGAGCAGGCGTGAAATCACAGATCTTTGTTTGCAGAGCATAACAATCCGTTCTAACGCCGGGATACATACACTAAGAACAGTTGTATAGACGTATAGAATTTGGAGGTAATTTCGTTGAAAAAGAAAAAAGAGAATAGTAACGTTTCAGGTCTGAAGATCATTCCTTTGGGAGGCCTGGAGCAGATCGGTATGAACATTACTGCCTTCCAGTACGAGGACAGTATTATTGTGGTGGACTGCGGACTGTCTTTCCCTGCGGATGATATGCTGGGAATCGATCTGGTCATTCCCGATGTAACATATCTGAAGGATAATATCGATAAGGTAAAGGGATTTGTCATCACTCATGGACATGAGGATCATATCGGAGCACTGCCCTATGTGCTGCGTGATATCAATGTGCCCATCTACGCAACCCGCCTGACCATGGGGATCATTGAGAACAAGCTGACAGAGCATAACCTCATGAAGAAGACCAAACGCAAAGTGGTGAAGTTCGGTCAGTCCATCAATCTGGGTGATTTCCGTGTGGAATTCATCAAGACGAATCACAGCATCGTAGATGCCGCAGCACTGGCAATTTATTCCCCTGCCGGTATCGTGGTACACACCGGAGACTTCAAGGTAGACTATACTCCGGTCTATGGAGATGCCATTGATTTACAGCGTTTTGCCGAGATCGGTAAAAAGGGTGTACTGGCACTGATGTGCGATTCCACCAATGCCGAGCGTCCCGGTTTTACCCCTTCCGAGAAGACCGTAGGTAAGACATTTGATACCTTATTTGAAGAACATAAAAATACCAGAATTTTTGTGGCGACTTTCGCATCCAATGTGGATCGTGTACAGCAGATCATCAACACGGCCTATAAATTCGGCCGTAAAGTAGCTGTGGAAGGCCGCAGTATGGTGAATATCCTGGATACCGCCATCAAGCTGGAGTGCATCAATATCCCCGAGAATACACTGGTGGATCTGGATCAGATGAAGAATTATCCCGATGAGCAGCAGGTGATTATCACCACCGGAAGCCAGGGCGAAAGTATGGCAGCCCTGTCCCGTATGGCCAACAATATGCACCGTAAGATCACGATCGGTGCGGGGGATACCGTAATCTTCTCCTCCAACCCCATCCCGGGCAATGAAAAGTCCGTCACCAAGATCATCAACGAGCTGCTCCGCAAAGGCGCAGATGTTATTTTCCAGGATGCTCATGTATCCGGACATGCCTGCCAGGAAGAGATCAAGCTGATCTATACCCTGATCCATCCGAAGTACGCAGTACCCGTGCATGGTGAATACAAGCATCTGAAGGCACAGGCCAAGATTGCAGAGAGTCTGGGCATCAGTAAGGACAATATCTTCATCCTGTCCTCCGGAGATGTATTGGAAGTCAGCGAGGAACAGGCCAAGGTCAATGGCAGAGTACCCGTAGGAGCTATTCTGGTGGACGGTCTGGGTGTCGGTGATGTCGGAAATGTAGTATTGAGAGATAGACAGCATCTGGCAGAAGATGGTATTATGATCGTGGTCATGAGTCTGGACAAGGCCAGTGGAGAACTGGTAGCAGGTCCCGACATTGTATCCAGAGGTTTTGTATATGTGAAGGAATCCGATGAACTTATCGAGGAAGCCAGACGCACCGTGGATGATGCGCTGCAGGCATGTCTGGATAAGGGAATTACGGACTGGGGTAAACTGAAGACCACCACCAAGGATGTCCTCGGCGATTATGTATGGAAGAAGACCAAGAGACGTCCCATGATCCTTCCGATCATTATGGAAGTGTAATAGCAGCGATTGCTGGAAAGGTCGTAAGCAGATGAAGATTACATCGGACGAAAATGTAAATCAGGCTGTAGAGCAGATGGTACAGGCGATTCGTAATACCGACGCTTATCTGGAATATCAGAAGCAGCTGGCCCGCGTGAAGGAGCAACCGGAACTTAAGAGACAGATCGATGAATTCCGGACCAGAAATTTTGAATTGCAGACCAGCAAGGACACCAACTTTGATAAGCTGGATCAGTTTACCAGAGAAAACGAAGCTTTCCGGGAGAATCCACTGGTGTCGGATTTTCTGGCGGCGGAGCTGGCATTTTGCCGTATGATGCAGGGGATCGGACTTTACGTTACCGATCAGATGCATTTTGAGTGAGCAAAAGGAAAGTCTCGAAGAGACGATTTTGCGAATGTATGGATCGAAATGCGGATTACTTGGATAAGAAAGGACAGAACACATGAAGGCAGCAAATTTGGCAGGTGCCGTATTGGGCGCTATCTTAAAAGTGGCATTTGCAGTGATCGTGGTATATCTGGTGTACACCGGAGCGTCTACATGCTACGACTATGGTTATCGTATTTTCACAGAACCGGCGGTCTCTGCCGGAGAGGGACGTAAGATCACAGTAACCCTGACCTCGGACATGTCCGCAACGGAGATTGGCACAATTATGCAGGAAAAGGGCCTGACACGTGACAGCAGACTGTTCGCATTACAGTATCTGTTATCTGAGAATAAGAAGGACTGGCAGCCCGGAACTTATGAGCTGAGTACTGCCATGACCGCAGAGGAAATGATGGAAGTCATGGCCGGACAGACGGAAAGCGCAACGGAAGAGACAGTGGAGACTATAGACAACGGCAGTGCGATTACCGGTGAGACACAGGATACCACTGCAGTTGCACAGTAAAGTGTGAAATGAGGGACAGTATGATCATAGACGAGAGAATGTCCGCGTTTATCGATTCCCTGGACAGCGGGAATCCGGCGTGGCTGAATGAGATTGAAAAATTCGCTCTGGAGACACAGGTTCCCATCATACGCAGATCCATGCAAAGTCTGCTGAAATTTTTGCTGAA
The DNA here is from genome assembly GCF_003480225.1 of Clostridium sp. AM34-9AC. Lineage (NCBI taxonomy): Bacteria > Bacillati > Bacillota > Clostridia > Eubacteriales > Clostridiaceae > Clostridium > Clostridium sp. AM34-9AC. The sequence continues at coordinate 50,189 of NZ_QUIU01000009.1, read as the reverse complement.
ATTTACAAAGCCGAAGAGCATCCTGGAAGTTGGGACTGCTATCGGCTTTTCTGCGTTACTGATGAGTGAATATGCACCGGGGGATTGTCATATCACGACGATCGAAAAATATGAGAAAAGAATTCCTATCGCAAAAGAGAACTTCCGTAAGGCAGGCAGGGAAGACCGGATCACTCTGCTGGAGGGTGATGCTACGGAGATCCTGCGGGAACTGGAAGGCACCTATGATGTGATCTTTATGGATGCGGCGAAGGGACAGTACATTCATTTCCTGCCGGATATCTTACGCCTGTTGCCCCCCGGCGGACTGTTGATCTCCGACAACGTATTACAGGACGGTGATATCATAGAATCCCGTTTTGCCGTAACCAGAAGGAACCGGACCATTCATGCAAGGATGCGGGAATATCTGTATGAATTGAAACATCATCCGGAACTGGAGACGGTGATCCTGCCGGTAGGTGATGGAGTGACACTGAGTACGAAGAAAGAGGAAAGCACAGTTACTCAAAATAGATAACATAATAATACGGGTATTCCCAGGTCTGGTAAGCCAGTCCGGACTCTGACAGATTCTGCAGGAATTCATTGTTCTTTTTGTATACCACATAGACGGAAGAAGGACTGATCTTCGTGGAATAGTCTGTGAGAAAATGATAAGTGTGTATACCGTCGGTAAAGGTTTCTTCATCCTGAGTATCATAAGGAGATGCGGGATAATAAAAGAAGAAAAACTCCTTCATGTTGACCAGATCCACATAGAGATCCGCATAATCCAGGTTGAGATTCACATCATCCACACACTCCCGGAAGGAGATGGAATACAGATAATTCGGGCAGACGTCGGTCATGGTATAGACCCGGAAATAAAAGCTGCAGAAAGAGATGCACCATAAGAGATAACCGGCGGACAAAAGGAGCATAAAGCCTGCGTGATAAGAGGACAGGAAACGGCAGCAAAGGAAAAGTCCTTTTATCAGGAAGAAGAGATAACAGATAAAGAAACTGTTAGCCCGGTAGACATAGCCGGATCCGGACAGACCAATGGTGATGAGACCGCTGAGAAAGAACAGCAGATAGATACTGTCGGCCTGAAAAGTCCGCTTGTACAGAGAGACAAGAAAACTGTAAACTGCACCGATAAATCCCAGAACAATAAAAGGAATGGATAAGGGATAAAGCGTGTAAAATTTAGGTACGGCATCTAAACGGTAGGAACCACATGTCAAGGTAATCTTTATGATATCTTTTATATTTTCCCAGAAAGAAGTGACTCCCACATCGGACATGCGCTCGGAGGCGATGGGAGATATGGTAAGCCCCAGAAAATGAATGGTTTCCCAGTGGAATAACAGGGAGCATACAAATAATATTACGGGCAGAGCTGTAATACATACACATGCAGCCCAGAGCAGAACCCGGCGGAAGGATATTTCTTTCGTGTATAGCAGATACAGGGAAATGCAGATCAGAAAAATAGGGATCAGGAAGTAACTCAGTGCATACGAATACATCGTGATACCAAAAAAGACTCCGGATAATATAAGGTTCCGAAGGGTCTTAGTCTGTGTGAAACGGATGAGAAACAGCAATGCTACAGCTGAGCAGCACAACATAAGATTACAGTCCAGGGCAAAACGGGCGGACATGATATAATAGGGGCAGACTGCCAACAGGAAAGCAGCAGCAATACTCCATTTTTGATCATCGAACACCAGACGGATACTTTTGGTTCCGACAAAAAACAGCAACAGGCTTGCAAGGACGGCGGGAATTTTGAGAAGCGTAAGAGACAGGTTGCCCTGTCCGACTGTCCGGATCAGCAGAGCCAGTAAGTAGGTATAAAGAGGACTCTGACCACCATAAAAATTCTGAGGGTAAAAAGGGCGTACATTGAGATACCGGTCGGTTCCGTAATGAACCAGACACCAGGCATTATAACCCAGTCCTGCTTCATCGATATGAAGAACGTCAGGCAGGCTTTCCAGACGATAAACGCGCAGGAAGACCGCAATGAGAAACAACAGCAGGATGGCTGCGGAATACCAGTATTTTTTCACCAGAGATTTCAGATCCTTCATTTGTGGATACCTCGCAATCAATCAAAATAAAATAAGTAATACGGTGAAAATTCTACCGTATGGCAGGAAAGTCCGGAATCGTTCAGATAAGAAATAAATTCCTGATTTTCTTTGCGGACAATGTAGGCTGCGGAAGGAGAGAGCGGAGTGGAAGCATTCAGTATATAATGCTTGGGAATTTCATCGTCTTCTTCCCGGGCGGACAGGGGAACGCGCTCATAAGGAGAAATAGGATAATAAAAATACAAAAACTCCTCTACATCAACGCAGTCCGCATAGATTTCTTTATCCCCGAGATTTTCGTCAATATAGGTGACAATGTCGGAAATATCGGCAAAATAGAAGGAATTTGCATAGGTATGCAGATCCAGCACGGAATATATAGTGTAATAGTAACGCATAAACGAAGCAATCCACAGCACATAGCCATAAGCCAGAATGCGCAGAAATGCTTTCCGGTAAACGGTAAGAAAATCGCAACATGCCCGGATACCACGGAGAAAAAAGAACAGATAACAGATATAGATGCTGTTGGCACGATATAGATGATCTGTAGGTGTCAGAGCAACCACAAAGGAGCAGCTGATGAAATAGAACAGATATACTGTGCCGGAATGAAAACAGCGTGTCCGGAAGGAATTTCCGAAGTCATAAACGGAACATAACATTCCCAACAGGATAAAAGGGATGGAAACCGGGTATAAGGTATAGAATTTATCCACGGAATCCATAGGATAAATACTGTATGTCAGAGTGATCTTAAGATTGTTCCACAGATTTGCACCCAATGAGGAAAAAGAAATTTCATCCATGCGGTTGCCGGAAATAGGAGAAATTGTAAAGCCGAGAAACTGAATAGGCTCTGCATGGAAGAGAAGTGTGTAGGCAAAAAGGATCACGGGCAATGCCGTAATGCAGACACTGACCGCCCACAACAGTATTCTGGGAAACGTGATTTTTTTATGGTAAAGCATGTAAAGAGAGATCAGAACCAGAAAAATAGGTATGATCAGATAACTCAATGCATAAGAGTACAAGCTGATACCGAAGCAGACTCCGGACAGAAGTAAAGTATGCAGTTTTCCTGTTTTCAGATACAAAAGCAGTACAAGAACAGAACAGGAAATGCAGCACAACATCAGATTGCAGTCCAGGGCATAACGTCCGGACATCACAAAATACGGGCAGAAACACAGAAAAAGAGCAGCAGCGAGGGTGATTTTTTTATTATCAAAGATAAGGGACATGCTCCTGGTGCCGGTGATCCACAGAAGAAGACTGGCAAAGGCAGCAGGAAATCTTACCAGAAAAACGGACAGATTCCCCTTCCCGAAAAACTTGATCAGCAATACGACAAGGTAAGTATAGAGAGGGCTTTGGCCACCGTAAAAATTCTGCGGATAGAAAGGCAGCACATTGAGATAACGATCGGTACCGTAATTGGCCAGACACCAGGAGTTATATCCAAGAGCGGCTTCGTCTATATGTAAAACATCCGGTAAAACGGTCAGTTTATAGAATCTTAAAAATACTGTGACACAAAACAGAAAAAGTAATGTGATCTGATACCAGTTTTGTTTGCATAAATTCTTCATCTCGTGTATCCTTATATATTATGATGTCGGGGTCAAAAGCCCCCGACTTTGATGCCTACGGATTGTTCCGTGCTACGCACTCCCACAATCCTACCCAATATTCGCATATCGTGGGATTATCATCCCACTTTTCCCGCTGATCTCCCTGTTGTATAATGCGGGATTTCACGGATACCTGCTGCTGGGATATGTGGTGTATCTGCTGGGATCGAAAAAGGGAAAGCGGATTTTGCTGATAGTACCCACACTGCTGGTGTTTGCGGTATGCATTCTTTCCCCGGTCAACGGAGAACTGCGCTATATGCTGCCGGTGATGATAATGCTTCCGCTAAATCTGACATGGTGTGCTTATCAGGAAAGAGAATCTGTTGCAGAAAAAGAGGAGAAATAAAATGACATATAAAAAACCGGAACTTTTAATCCCGGCCAGCAGCCTGGAAGTATTAAAAACGGCTGTTATTTTTGGCGCGGATGCTGTTTATATCGGCGGAGAAGCTTTTGGACTGCGGGCCAAGGCAAAAAATTTCAGCAGTGAAGAAATGGCGGAAGGAGTTGCATTCGCCCATGCACATGGAGTGAAGGTTTATGTGACGGCCAATATTCTGGCGCACAATTATGATCTCGAGGGAGCCAGAAAATATTTTGCCGAGCTGCGGGATATGAAGCCGGAGCAGCCGGATGCGCTGATCATTTCCGATCCGGGAATGTTCATGATCGCCAAAGAAGTCTGGCCCCAGGTGGAGGTGCATATTTCCACGCAGGCCAACAATACCAATTATGAGACATATCTGTTCTGGTGGAAGCTGGGAGCCAAAAGAGTGGTGTCTGCCAGAGAACTGTCACTGGTAGAGATCAAGGGAATCCGGGAGAAGATTCCTACGGAAATGGAGATTGAGAGTTTTGTGCACGGGGCAATGTGTATCTCTTATTCCGGCAGATGTCTGCTGAGCAATTTCTTTACCGGAAGAGATGCCAACAGAGGTGCCTGCACACATCCCTGCCGCTGGAAATATGCGGTGGTGGAGGAGACTCGTCCCGGAGAATATCTGCCGGTCTACGAGAATGAGCGGGGGACATATATTTTCAACTCCAAGGATCTGTGCATGATCGAACATATTCCGGAGCTGGTGGAGGCAGGAATCGACAGTCTCAAGATCGAGGGGCGTATGAAGACCGCATTGTATGTGGCAACGGTAGCCAGAACCTACCGGAAGGCCATTGATGATTATTTTGCCGATCCGGAGCTGTACGAGAAAAATATGGACTGGTATAAGGCAGAGATCTCCAAGTGCACCTATCGTCAGTTTACGACGGGGTTCTATTTCGGCAAGCCGGATGAAAATACGCAGATCTATGATAATAACACTTACGTGAACGAATATATTTATCTGGGAATTGTGGAGGCAGTAAAGGATTCTCTGTGCCGGATCGAGCAGCGGAACAAATTCTGCGTGGGCGATTCCATAGAAATCATGAAGCCTGACGGCACCAATGTACCGGTCACGGTGGAAGCTATGTACACCGAGGAGGGAGAAAGTGTGGACAGTGCACCCCATCCCAAGCAGGTGCTGTGGATAAAGTTATCCATGCCGCCGCAGGCATTTGATTTGCTGCGTCAGAAAAATGCTGATTGAGAAAGAGTGACCGGAGGTAACGCCTTATGAAAAGGGAAGGCAGAATTCATAAAGGAGTGTCCATAGGTGCCTATAGTATTCTCATCGCTTTTATGCTGTTGCTGTTGTGGACAGTACTCAGGTATCCGGGGAATCATCTGATCCCATGGCAGATGGCTCTGGGGGTGGCGGCTGCTACAGTGTTGCTGCTGGCGGCCGGTGCGGCATGGAACAAAATATATACGGTGACAGGCCGGAAAAATTCGCTGTATGCCGTAGCGCTGGTATTGTTTGGGGTGCTGCTTTATGTGGTTTCATTGAGCCGGCAGGGGAATGAGAATACTCTGCTGGATTACACCTATGTCTATCGGGATGCCCTGAATCTGGCGAACGGGAGAGAACTGGAAGACACCAATTATTTTTTGACCTATTCGAATAATCTGAAGCCGATGCTTTTGCTTTCCGTTCTGTTTCGGATGGCATTGCTGATGGATGTGTCCCCGTTTTATTTTGTTTTGCTGCGGAATGTAATTCTGGTGATGCTAGTGGCATGTGCCTGTGGTTATCTTGCGGAACGGAATGGGGATACTTGCTGGAGATTTCCGATCCTGCTTGCCTTTGTATTTCTGCTTCCGATGTGGGAGATGACTGCCGTGTTTTATACGGATTCCATGAGTTTCGGTATGGGAATCCTGGGACTGGCTTTCCTGAAATTGGCGGCAACATCCAGGGGGAAGCGCCGGCAGATCCTGTGGGCGCTGCTTGCGGCCGGTGTGGCAGTACTGGCAGGCACATGGAAGATCACAGTGATCATACCGCTGATCGCATGCGCTGTGATCCTCTTGTGGCAGAGAGTGTCGGTGGACCGTCGAGTGACATTGCTGTTTGGAGGTTTTGTCGTGATTCTGGGAGTGGCTCTGCAGCTCTGGGCCAATTCCTACGAGATCACAAAGGAAGCATCTGAAACAGCCAATCCTGTGATCAGCTGGGTGGCACTGGGAATGAAGGAAGACGGTTCCTGGACCAACAACACAGAGTTTGTGGATCATATGTATGAGTTTTCCACCAGACAGGAAAAACAGCAATACAGTATGGAATATATTCGTGAAAACAGATCGGAATTCTGGAATCCCGTACATTTGCGCAAAAAGGCAAGCTATAATTTTGCCAACGGAAATCTGGGGGCCAGTGCATTTTTAAACGTGGAGTACAGCGATGGAACCTTGCTCTGGGAAATGTTTTCGCCCTGGGGAAAATATTACTGGCGCACCTGTCAGTATTGTTTCTGCTATCTGGTGTCCATGTATGTGCTGTTACTGATCGGAATGATCCTCAGCCTTCGCAATATTATCAGAGATCAGAAACCACCTGTAATGTTGATGATCTGTCAGTTGGGATTTATCGGTATCGTTGTTTTTTTAATGTTCTGGGAAGCCAGTGGAAGACAGATGTACAATCAGATGCCCGGAATCCTGCTGGGAAGTGTTCTGAGTATAGAGTATTTTTGGAAAAACTTATCACTAAAACCTCGAAAATAATAATTGACCATTATAACGCACATGTTGTACACTGTATTCGATATTATTCTATTGTATACCGAAGGGAAGTAGGGACATGCGCGAAGAATTGAATGTAGAGGAGCTTTTTGCCAGCAAGGTGTTTACCCTGGGCAAGATGAAAGAGAGGCTCCCCAAGAGTACTTACAAAGAAGTGAAGAAGGTCATGGATCAGGGAGGAGAACTTTCCCTGGCAACTGCGGATGTAGTGGCAAGTGCCATGAAGGATTGGGCCATCGAGAACGGTGCCACTCATTATACCCACTGGTTCCAGCCGTTGACCGGCATTACCGCAGAGAAACATGATGCTTTTGTGACACATCCTGATGAGGATGGCCGGATGATCATGGAATTTTCCGGCAAAGAACTGATCAAGGGAGAGCCCGATGCATCTTCTTTCCCTTCCGGAGGCTTACGTGCTACCTTTGAGGCAAGAGGTTACACTACATGGGACATCACCTCCCCCGCATTTATCAAAGAGACCGCTACCGGTCCGACCCTTTGTATCCCTACAGCATTCTGTTCTTATAAAGGCGAAGCACTGGATAAGAAGACACCGTTACTTCGTTCCATGGAGGCTCTGAGCAAGCAGGCGATCCGTATCGTCCGCCTGTTCGGCAATACAGAAGCTACCAAAGTACTGCCTTCCGTTGGCGCGGAGCAGGAATATTTCCTGGTAGATTCTGCCAAGGCTTTGCAGCGTGAAGATATTATTTTCGCCGGACGAACCCTGTTCGGTGCTCCCGCCCCCAAGGGACAGGAGATGGATGACCACTATTTCGGTGTTATCCGTGAGCGTATCGGTGGTTTCATGCATGATGTCAATATCGAGCTGTGGAAGCTGGGTGTAACATCCAAGACCCAGCATAATGAGGCGGCTCCCGCACAGCATGAAGTGGCGCCCATCTACGAGTCTGCCAATGTGGCAGTGGATCACAACCAGCTGGTAATGGAGACTCTGAAGCGTGTGGCAGGCAAGCACGGTCTGCGCTGCATGCTGCATGAGAAGCCTTTTGCCGGAGTAAACGGTTCCGGTAAGCATAACAACTGGTCCATCACTACGGACAATGGTGTAAACCTTCTGGAGCCCGGCCAGACCCCCAATGAAAATATTCAGTTCCTGCTGGTACTGGCATGTATCATGAAAGCTGTAGATACCCATGCGGATCTGCTGCGTCAGAGTGCGTCCAATGTAGGTAACGATCACAGACTGGGCGGTTACGAGGCACCCCCTGCCATTATTTCGATCTTCCTGGGCGAACAGCTGGAGGATGTGGTGGCACAGCTGGTGGAGACCGGTAAAGCAGACAATCTGAAAGAAGGCGGTGTACTTCGCACCGGTGTATCCACATTGCCGGATTTTGTAAAGGATGCTACCGACAGAAACCGTACTTCACCGTTTGCCTTTACAGGAAATAAATTCGAATTCCGTATGGTGGGAAGCGAGGATTCCATCGGAAGCCCCAACACCACCCTGAATGCCATTGTGGCAGAGGCGTTCTGCGAAGCTGCAGACCGTCTGGAAGGTGCGGAAGATTTCGATATGGCAGTCCATGATCTGATCAAGGAATATATGACGGAGCACCAGCGTATTATTTTCAATGGCAACGGTTATGCCAGGGAATGGGAAGAGGAAGCAGCCAGAAGAGGATTGCCCAATATTCCTTCCATGGTAGCAGCAGTAGATACTCTGACTACTCCCAAGGCTATCCATCTGTTTGAAAAGTTCGGTATTTTCACCGAGGCAGAGCTGCGTTCCCGCGCGGAGGTACTGTACGAGACCTATGCAAAGACCATCAATATCGAGGCACTGACTATGGTGGATATGGCAAACAAGCAGATCATTCCTGCAGTCATGAAATACAGCAAGTCGCTGGCAGATGCTGTTATTGCTATTACGGAAGCTGGCGGAGACACCTATGTGCCTACCCGTATGTTGCAGCAGATCACACAGAAGCTGACAGAGATGGAAAAGGCATCCGAGGCACTTCTCGAGGTGGAGAAAAAGGCATCCGCCATGGAGAGAGGCAAGGAGCAGGCATTCTGTTATCATGATGAAGTCATGGTGGCAATGAACGCACTGAGAAAACCTGCGGATGAACTGGAAAAGCTGGTAGACAAGAAGTACTGGCCGTTCCCGACCTATGCGGATCTGTTGTTTGAGGTATAGAGCACTTCAGAGATCGCTTCGGATGCAAAAGTAAAGCCTCGTAGAGGCGATTTTGCGAATGGAGTTCTGAATAGTTACAATTTTTTCAAAAAAGGTATTGCATTCAAAAAAAATCTGTTGTATAGTAATGAGCCATAGAGGAGCGATCCTCACAAGTTAATATTTTTCAATGCGAAACGAAGGCGTTTACACTAGGAAGTGTAGCGCCTTTTTTTGTGACTATTCAGAGCCGTAAATATTGAACATATTTGTCAAATGCTTGCATTCGTAAAAATATGTGTCAATATTTATTCGGCGAAGTAACCTCAAATGAGCAAACAACAAGTAAACTTGTTGTTCAGGAAAGTCTCGTAGAGACGATTTTGCGAATGGAGGTTCTGAATAGTCAGCACGGAATAGTCGCAGGAAGCATGGAAAATAGCAAGAATAAGGAGGAAACGAAGATGAGTGAAGTATTAAACGTGGAAGAAATCTTTGGCAGTAAGGTATTCACTCTGGGTAAGATGAGGGAAAGATTACCCAAGAGCGTATACAAAGAAGTGAAGAAGATCATTGATCACGGCGGAGAGCTGTCTCTGGCCACCGCTGATGTTGTAGCAAAGGCAATGAAGGATTGGGCCATCGAGAACGGTGCCACCCATTATACCCACTGGTTCCAGCCTCTGACCGGAATCACCGCAGAGAAGCACGATGCATTCGTAACCCATCCCGATGAGTACGGCAAGATGATCATGGAGTTCTCCGGTAAGGAGCTGATCAAGGGCGAGCCCGATGCATCTTCCTTCCCCTCCGGAGGCTTACGAGCTACCTTCGAGGCAAGAGGCTATACTGCATGGGATATCACCTCTCCCGCATTCCTGAAAGAGGATGCAACCGGCGTGATCCTCTGCATTCCCACTGCATTCTGTTCTTACAAGGGTGAGGCACTGGATAAGAAGACACCGCTTCTTCGTTCCATGGAAGCAGTCAGCACACAGGCACTGCGTATCGTAAGACTGTTCGGCAATACCGAAGCTACCAAGGTCGTAGCTAGCGTGGGACCGGAGCAGGAATATTTCCTGGTAGACAGAGACAAATACTTAAAGCGTGAAGACCTGATCTTCGCAGGACGTACCCTGTTCGGTGCACCCGCACCCAAGGGACAGGAGCTGGAGGATCATTACTTCGGTACTATCCGCGAGAGAATCGGTTCCTTCATGAAGGATCTGAACATTGAACTGTGGAAGCTGGGCGTAACCGCCAAGACACAGCATAACGAAGTGGCTCCCGCACAGCACGAGCTGGCTCCTATTTATGAGACCGCCAACATTGCGGTAGATCATAACCAGCTGGTTATGGAGACCATGAAGAAAGTAGCAGGACGTCACGGTATGACCTGCCTGCTGCACGAGAAGCCTTTCGCCGGAGTGAACGGTTCCGGTAAGCATAACAACTGGTCCCTGGGAACCGATAACGGTGTCAACCTGTTGGATCCCGGCGATACTCCTAACGAGAACATCCAGTTCCTGTTAGTACTGGCATGTATCCTGAAAGCCGTAGATACCCATGCAGATCTGCTTCGTCAGAGTGCATCCGATGTCGGCAACGATCACAGACTGGGAGCTAACGAGGCACCCCCTGCCATCATTTCCGTATTCCTGGGCGAGCAGCTGGAGGATGTGGTAAAGCAGCTGGTGGAGACCGGTGATGCTACTCATTCCATCCAGGGCGGTAAACTGTTGACCGGCGTATCCACTCTGCCGGATCTGGATAAGGATGCCACCGACCGTAACAGAACTTCACCGTTTGCTTTCACTGGCAACAAGTTTGAGTTCCGTATGGTAGGTAGTGCAGACTCCATCGCCAGCCCCAACACCACTCTGAACGCTATCGTTGCAGAAGCTTTCTGCGAGGCAGCAGACATTCTGGAGAAAGCAGACGATTTCGATATTGCCGTACACGATCTGATCAAGAAGTACCTGACCGAGCATCAGAGAATCATCTTCAACGGCAACGGCTATTCTGAGGAGTGGGTAGAAGAGGCAGCCAGAAGAGGACTTCCCAACATCAAGTCCATGGTAGAGGCTTCCGAGACCCTGACCACCGAGAAGTCCATTAAGCTGTTTGAGAAGTTCGGTATTTTCACCGAGGCAGAGTTAAGATCCCGTGAGGAGGTTCTGTATGAAACCTACTCCAAGACCATCAATATTGAAGCCCTGACCATGGTAGATATGGCGAAGAAGCAGTACATTCCCGCAGTTATGGAATACACCAGGACTCTGGCGGATACCGTACTGGCTGTTAAGAGTGCAGGTGCGGATGCAACCGTACAGACCACTGTACTGAAGAGCATTTCCGAGAAGCTGGCTGAGGCACAGGCTGCAGAAACTGCTCTGGAGGATAAGCTGGCTGAGGCAGCAGGCATCGAAGATCCCAAGAAGCTTGCTTTCTTCTATAAAGATGTGGTACATACCGCAATGGATGACCTGAGAACTCCCGTAGATGAACTGGAGATGATGGTTGACAAGAAGGTATGGCCAGTACCTGCCTATGGTGATCTGATCTTTGAAGTATAAACAGCATTGTAAAATACCATCATACGTTTCTCTCATTGTGTTGAATAAAAACGGGGCTTGCCGCAGGACGGTGGGCCTCGTTTTGCAGTTATGTATGTTTCTTGTCATTGCTATGGGGAAAATCCTGTGTTATGATAACTGCATGATGAAAAATATACTGAAAAATAAGAAATTCTGGAAAATTATCTGTATTCTTGCAATCATTGCATATACAGCAAAAAATTTATTTATTGGTGCTGATACGGACGAAGGCTATGGTATTATGGTGGGCTATCGTCTTGCCATGGGAGACCGGCTGCTGCTTGAAATGTGGGAGCCACACCAGACTTCCGCCATTTTTACGGCAGTTTTTATCAGGCTGTTTGTGATGCTGACCGGTGGAGTGAATTATCTGAATCTATTTTTACGGCTCGTATTTTTCCCAATCCAGGCGTGCGTCAGCGTCTTTCTATATAAGACGATCCGCAGGACGGTGCCGCAGATGGATGAGAATGTGGCAGCACTGATGGGGCTTCTCTACTATGTGACAACACCCAAGTCCATTTTTATTCCGGAGTATTCCAATCTTCATAACTGGTTCTTTGCACTTATGGTGCTGTGCCTTCTGAGATACTTCGGAGCGAAGGACTCCGAGGGCAGACAGACAGCAGGAGAGCTGCGGTGGCTGGTGCTGGCAGGTATATTCATGACCTGTGATGTGCTGGCTTATCCCAGTATGGTACTGGTATTTTTGTGCTGCCTGGTATTTCTGCTGGTGCGCAGATCAGAGAAAAAATGGAAAGAACTCTGTGCTTATGTACTGCCCTGTGTGGCAAGTGCGGCAGTAATGTTTACATATCTTCTGAGTTATATGACACCGCAGAAAATGTTGGAGATGGCAGGCGAGATCCTGGGAGAGGGGTCCCATCAGACTACTGTGGGAGAAAAATTGTTGGGATGGGGGTCAAGCCTGGGCGAGATGGCCATGATCCTTCTGTGTGCCCTGCTGCTGTCTCTGGGGATCCGATGGTTTATAGAGAAGGTATGGAAGAAAAAACTTCCCGGACTGCTGCAGCTTCCGGGCATGCTGTTTTTCGTAATTGTATTTCTGATCCAGATCTGGTTCTGGCTGTTCAGTTCCTTTAATGCAATTTACCCGCAGCTTTTGCTGATGGCAGTATCCCTGACGGGATGTTATACCTATCTGCGCAGAGACAAGACGGAAAAGCTGTTCTATGAACTGATCCTGCTGGCATTTGTCAATTATTTTTCGGTACTTCTGTTGTCTAACTGGGGACCGATGCTGCTGGTCACCTATCTCATTATGGGAGCAGTGGCCGGACTGGTATGTCTGGGAGACTACTGGCAGAAGGAAAACACCGCAGGAAAGAAGGCGATTCAGATCCTGTGCCTGATCCTTGTGCTTGGGAATGCATTTTCCTATACCTGGCTGATTCTGGGATCCCAGGAATATCATGCCTATGTGATTCAAAATGTGCGTGGCATCAACAGAGAGGGATTACGCGCCGGAATCCTCACGGATTATATGACTGCATACCGTTACAACAATAATCTGGCTGTATGGCCGGAGGCCGTGCCGGACGGCAGTACCGTGCTTTATGTGGGACCGTCCCAGTTCTATTGTATGCTCGGAGAACATAAGCAGGCATCCCCTGATACGATCTGCTCTATGATCTATGATGAGCGTCTGTTGGACTACTGGAAGATCAATCCGGACAGATATCCGGATGTGGTGGTGTTTGAAAGCTGTTATGGAGATATTGCCCAGGAAGGAGAGAACAGCTTTATCTGGAACTGGTTGATGGAGGATTTCCAGCCGGCAGAAAGGAAGGACTATCCCTATATCACGGTGTTTACGCGATGATTTTACGGAAATTGTTCTAATTTCATATATTTTTTAAAATTTTTTTAAATTGGGTATTGCAAAATGGGAACAGATAGTGTATACTTCATCAAGTAAACGACATAGGGCTATCGCCAAACGGTAAGGCAACGGACTCTGACTCCGTCATTTCAAGGTTCGAATCCTTGTAGCCCTGCGAAGCAGGAGTTGACCTGCGAATAGGAACCTCAGTAGAGAAATCTACTGAGGTTTTTTGTTGTCCGGAAATATCTCAGATATTCATGGTGAAATTCCCCTGATTGTGAATAAAAGTTGGCAATAATACACAAAAAAGCCACACAAAGTTGAAGAGAATTATAAAATGTGATAAGATAAACATAAAATTAAGGTAGGAGATCTGCAAAAACGGACAAACAGAAAAGGGGAATCTTATGAACAATATAAAAGTACAGACGAAAATGATCATAGTAATACTGGCAACGATGGCTGCACTGTTGTTGTGTACTATCTTTTCAGCACAAAGCATGAAAGAATTGCAGTCCAAAGCATTAGATACCATGGAGACTGATGAGCGGGAAGCCTACGATGAACAGATCAAGCAGCAGGTAGATAATGTGATCTCGCTCTGCCAGACCATTTATGATCAGTATCAGGCTGGTGTCTATACCGAAGCAGAGGCCAGGAAACTTGCGGCGGATGAAATCCGCCAGCTTCGCTACGGAGATTCGGGATATTTCTGGGTGGATCAGTATGACGGAACCAATGTGGTACTGCTGGGAAGTGCAACAGAAGGTACAAACCGTATGGAGACCAAGGATGCTAACGGGTACCAGATGGTAAAGGAAATCATCCGCATGGGACAGGAGCCGGATGGTGGTTATGTAGATTATGTGTTCCCAAAGGAAGGAGAGACGGAATCCTCTCCCAAACGTTCCTACAGCAAAGCGTTTGAACCGTTCCAGTGGGTCATCGGCACAGGAAATTACACCGACTATATTGATGATAAGATTGTCACGGTAGGTGATGAATTTTCCGGTTATGTGACAGGAAGACTGACGATGTTCATTGCATCGACACTTATAGAAGGTGCAATCGTGATCGCCCTTCTGGTTTTCATTATTATCAGCATCGTCCAGCCGCTCAAAAAATGTGTGGCATCCATCGGCGTGATGGAACAGGGAGATTTCTCAAAATCTATGGGAGATAAGCTTTTAAAACGCCGTGATGATTTCGGACGGCTGGCAGTCTCTCTGGAGTCTATGAGGACAGAGATGAGTGGACTGATCGGTGAAGTCAAAGAGCAGGCTGCAGAGATCAACAATATGGTACAGAATATTGATAACAGTATTCAGGCTCTGGATGAACAGATCGAGGATGTGTCCGCTACCACAGAGGAACTGGCAGCCGGAATGGAAGAGACAGCGGCATCTTCTGAAGAGATCAATGCTATGTCTCATGAGATTGAGAGTGCAGCGAAGAATATTGCGACACGTTCTCAGGATGGTGCCACCGAAGCAGATGCGATCCGTGAGCGTGCGGTAGGAATCAAGAAGGATATTACACAAAATGATCAGCGTACCAAAGCCATTCATGAAGAGATCAACGAAGGACTGACCAGGGCACTGGAGGAAATTAAAGTAGTCAACCAGATTGGAGTTCTGGCAGAATCTATTATGCAGATCACGGGACAGACGAATCTGTTGGCACTGAATGCATCCATTGAGGCAGCACGTGCGGGAGAAGCCGGAAAAGGATTTGCTGTGGTGGCGGAGGAAATTCGTGTGCTGGCAGAACAGTCCAAGGCAGCCGTCTCTCATATCCAGGATGTGACCAACAATGTGATGGATGCTGTAAACAATCTGGCAGAAGGAACACAGAAGCTGTTGGGATTTGTCGGAACAGATGTGGTGGACAGCTTTGCAGCATTTTCCGGTATGGCGGATTCTTACAGTAATGATGCCGGTCAGATCGATGGACTGGTAACAGATTTCTCTGCCTCCTCCGAAGAACTGCTGGCATCTATCAGCGGTGTCATGGAGGCAATCAACGAAGTCAGCAAGGCAGCTACCGAAGGGGCTTCGGGAACTACGGATATTGCGGATAAGACGGGGGTAATCGTAGAAAGAGCCAACGAGATCAAGGAAAAAGCGGAGGCTGCAAGAATTGCTGCGGACAAACTTCAGCAAAATGTGGAACACTTTATCGTGTAGAGAATGTGCATCATGCACAGGAAGAAAAATATAAAATTGTGCAAAAAGCACTTGAAAAGTAAAAAGTTAAGTGATACTATAAGCCACAACAAGAAATAAACGAAAAATATTATCATTCATGCAAAGAAGCATTTGTAGTGATACGAATGCTTTTTTTGCGTTATCTGCAGCAGGCGGATCAGGCGGTGAGAAACGGCGGTACCAGCGTAGGACTGTGTGGCAGAGAGATCCGGGGCAAAAAGGTGGGAATCATCGGCTGCGGTCAGATCGGTTTCATGACAGCGAAGCTTTTCCGGGCATTCGGTGCGGAAGTCTATGCCTATGCCAGACACGAAAGAGAAGAAGTGAAGGCAGCAGGAATTGCATACAAACCGCTGGATGACCTGTTGAGAGAGTGTGATATTATTTCCCTGCATACGCCGAACAACAAGGAGACCAGAGGAATGATCAGTGCGGAGAAGATCGCACTGATGAAGAAATCAGCCATTTTTATCAACTGTGCAAGAGGCCTTATCGTAGACAGCAAGGCACTGGCACAGGCTTTGAACGAAGGACGGATCGCAGGAGCTGCGGTGGATGTATTTGACTGTGAGCCGCCCATTCCCACAGAGGAACCGCTGCTTCATGCGAAAAATACATTGTTGACACCGCACGTGGCATTCCTGTCGGAGGAAGCCATGGTACGCAGAGCGGAAATCGAGTTTTCCAATGTGTACGCTTATCTGAACGGAAAGCCGGAAAACGTCTGTACGCTGTGATGTGGAGAGGAAACAACAAACCGAACATATTTTCGAATTCATCTGTACTTTTCAAAAAAATTCTGCTATAATCTGTGCGTAACGTGAAAAAATAGATAATAGTTCAGTTGTGAACGTATCCGGGAACAGAATCATGCCTGTATGATTTTAGTGGCCGAATACGTTCACGAACTGTGTTATTCCAGTAACATATTTGCACGGAGAGGCATCATGAATCCATCGAACGAACCCTCACAATTCAAATTACATTCCGAATATCAGCCTACCGGAGACCAGCCGCAGGCCATTGCGGAGCTGGTGGAAGGCTTCCGGCAGGGCAATCAGTTTGAGACACTGCTGGGTGTTACCGGTTCCGGTAAGACCTTTACCATGGCCAATGTGATCCAGGCATTGAATAAGCCGACGCTGATCATTGCCCACAACAAGACACTGGCGGGGCAGCTTTACGGGGAAATGAAGGAATTTTTCCCGGAAAATGCGGTGGAATATTTTGTTTCTTATTACGATTATTATCAGCCGGAGGCTTATGTGCCGTCTTCGGATACCTATATTGCCAAGGATTCTTCCATCAATGATGAGATCGACAAGCTGCGGCTGTCAGCGACGGCCTCTCTGGCGGAGCGCAGAGACGTGGTGGTAGTGGCCAGCGTGTCCTGTATCTATGGTCTGGGAAGCCCCGACGAATATCAGGATCTGATCGTATCTCTGCGTCCCGGTATGGTGAAGGATCGTGACGAGGTATTGCGGGAACTGATCGATATTCAGTACAACCGCAACGATATGGATATTCAGCGTGCCACTTTCCGTGTCAGGGGAGATGTGGTGGAAGTATATCCGGCACAGGGCGGCGATTATCTCATCCGTATCGAATTCTTCGGGGATGAGATCGACCGGATCGCAGAGGTAGAGCCCCTTACAGGGAAAATTCATGCAGAGCTGAATCATGTGGCGATCTTCCCGGCATCCCATTATGTGGTATCTCAGGAGAAGATCAAGGCAGCATGTGACAATATCGAAGAAGAGATGAAGGAACGGGTACAGTTTTTCAAGGGCGAAGACAAGCTGATCGAGGCCCAGCGGATTGCGGAACGGACGAATTTCGATATTGAGATGCTCCGGGAGACCGGTTTCTGTTCCGGTATCGAGAACTATTCCAGACATCTGAACGGACTTCCTGCGGGAGCACCGCCCATGACGCTGTTGGACTTTTTCCCGGATGATTTCCTGATTATCGTGGACGAGTCCCATATGACGATCCCACAGATCCGCGGTATGTATGCCGGGGACCGCTCGCGAAAGCAGACACTGGTGGACTACGGTTTCCGTCTGCCCTCGGCACTGGATAATAGACCGTTGAACTTTGAGGAATTCGAGGCGCATATCGACCAGATGATGTTCGTATCCGCCACTCCTTCCGATTATGAGAAGGATCATGAACTGCTGCGGACAGAGCAGATCATTCGTCCCACAGGTCTGCTGGATCCGGAAGTACAGGTGCGCCCGGTAGAGGGACAGATCGATGACCTGATCGGAGAGGTCAACAAGGAGATCGCACAGCATCATAAGGTACTGATCACCACACTGACCAAGCGGATGGCAGAGGATCTTACGGATTATATGAAGGAAGTCGGTATTCGGGTGAAATATCTGCATTCTGACATTGATACGCTGGAGCGTGCCCAGATCATCCGGGATATGCGTCTGGATGTGTTCGATGTACTGGTAGGTATCAACCTGTTGCGAGAGGGTCTGGATATTCCGGAGATCACTCTGGTGGCCATTCTGGATGCGGATAAGGAAGGATTCCTTAGAAGTGCGACTTCCCTGATCCAGACCATCGGCCGTGCGGCCCGTAATGCGGAAGGCCATGTCATCATGTATGCGGACACCATCACGGACTCCATGCGGGAAGCACTGGATGAGACCAACAGACGTCGTGAGATCCAGATGAAATATAATGAAGAACATGGTATCACCCCCCAGACGATCAAAAAGGCGGTGCGTGATCTTATCAGCATCTCCAAGGTAATCGCCAAGGAAGAGGTACGCTTTGAGAAGGATCCCGAATCCATGACGAAGAAGGAACTGGAGAAGCTGATCGGCGAGATCCAGAAGAAGATGCAGAAAGCAGCGGCAGACCTGAATTTCGAAGCGGCAGCAGAACTTAGAGATAAAATGCTTGAATTAAAGAAACAATTAAATGATATGGAATAAAAGTAAAGCATCAAAGATGCGATTTTGCGAATGGGGCTCTGAATAATTGGAGAACGATATTTTATTTAAGAAAGGCAAGACAATGGAAGAAGCAAAGAAGATGCGTCCCCGGGAGTACATTAAGATCCGGGGTGCCAATGAACATAACCTGAAAAACATTAATGTGGACATTCCCAGAAACGAGCTGGTGGTATTGACCGGTATGTCCGGTTCCGGTAAGTCCTCTCTGGCATTCGACACGATCTATGCAGAGGGACAGAGACGCTACATGGAATCCCTGTCCTCATATGCGAGACAGTTCCTGGGCCAGATGGAGAAGCCTAATGTGGAAAGCATCGAAGGACTGTCCCCCGCTATCTCCATTGACCAGAAATCCACCAACCGTAACCCTCGTTCTACCGTAGGTACGGTAACAGAGATTTATGACTATTTCCGTCTGCTGTATGCGAGAATCGGTATTCCCCACTGCCCGAAGTGTGGCAGAGAGATTGCCAAGCAGACTGTAGATCAGATGGTGGATCAGATCATGAACATGGGAGAAGGCACGAAGATCCAGTTGCTGGCCCCCGTGGTCAGAGGCCGCAAGGGCGAGCATGCCAAAGTGCTGGAGCGTGCCAAGAGAAGCGGTTATGTCCGGGTACGGATCGACGGCAGCATGTATGAACTGACGGAAGAGATCAAACTGGATAAAAATATCAAGCACAATATCGACATCGTGGTAGATCGTCTGGTGGTAAAGGATGGTATTCAGCGCCGTCTGACAGACTCTATTGAAAATGTACTGGAACTGGCAGAGGGGCTGCTGGTGGTGGATGTGATCGGCGGCGAACCGGTGACTTTCAGCCAGAGCTTTTCCTGTCCGGACTGTGGTATCAGTGTCAGCGAAGTGGAACCCAGAAGCTTTTCCTTCAACAATCCTTTCGGTGCCTGCCCGGTATGCTTCGGCCTGGGATATAAGATGGAATTCGACGAGGATCTGATGATCCCGGACAAGAGACTCAGCATCAATGAGGGAGCCATCACGGTCATGGGCTGGCAGTCCTGTGCGGACAAGTCCAGCTTTACCAATGCTATTCTGCGGGCACTGGCGAAGGAATATAATTTTGATCTGGATACTCCCTTCCAGGATTATCCCCAGAAGATTCATGACATTCTGCTCCACGGCACCAACGGTAAAGAGGTCCTGGTGCATTATACCGGCCAGCGCGGCAGTGGTGTGTATCCAGTAGCCTTTGAAGGCCTGATCAAAAATGTGGAGCGCCGCTATCGTGAGACCGCTTCCGAGAGCAGCAAACAGGAATATGAGACCTTCATGCGCATCACTCCCTGTAAAGAATGTAAGGGCATGCGACTGAAGAAGGAATCTCTGGCGGTTACCGTATGCGACAAGAATATTTATGAGATCACATCCATGTCCATCCGTGATCTGCAGAAATTCCTGGATACCATGACGCTGACGAAACAGCAGCAGTTCATCGGTGAACGTGTGCTGAAGGAGATCCGCGCAAGAGTAGGATTTCTGGTGGATGTGGGACTGGAATATTTGTCCCTGGCCAGAGCTACGGCTACCCTGTCCGGCGGTGAAGCACAGCGTATCCGTCTGGCTACCCAGATCGGTTCCGGACTGGTGGGTGTATGCTATATTCTGGACGAGCCCAGCATCGGCCTGCACCAGAGAGACAATGACAAACTGCTGAATACTCTGAAGAACCTGCGGGATCTGGGGAACACTCTGGTAGTGGTAGAGCATGATGAAGACACCATGCTGGCAGCGGATTATATCGTGGACATTGGTCCGGGAGCCGGTTCCCACGGCGGAGAGGTCATTGCCTGCGGCACAGCGGAAGAGATCATGCAGATTCCGGAATCCATTACGGGACAGTACCTCAGCGGCAAAAAGCGGATTCCCGTACCGGAGACCAGAAGGACTCCCACCGGCTGGATCAAAGTACTGGGAGCTCAGGAAAACAACCTGAAAAACGTAGATGTAGAAATTCCTCTGGGTGTGATGACCTGTGTCACCGGTGTCTCCGGTTCCGGAAAAAGTTCACTGGTGAATGAGATCCTCTACAAGCATCTGGCGAGAGAATTGAACCGTGCCCGCTGCATTCCCGGCAGACACAAGGGTATCGAAGGTGTGGAACAGCTGGACAAAGTCATCAACATTGACCAGTCTCCCATCGGACGGACTCCCAGATCCAACCCCGCTACTTATACCGGAGTATTTGATCTGATCCGCGATCTGTTTGCTTCTACGGCGGACGCAAAGGCCAAGGGTTACAGCAAGGGACGATTCAGCTTCAATGTCAAGGGCGGAAGATGTGAAGCCTGCGGTGGCGATGGTATCATCAAGATCGAGATGCATTTCCTGCCGGATGTCTATGTGCCCTGTGAGGTCTGCGGCGGTAAGAGATACAACCGTGAGACACTGGATGTAAAATACAAAGGCAAGAGTATTTTTGATGTGTTGGATATGACGGTGGAAGAAGCATTGCCTTTCTTCGAAAATGTACCGTTTATCCGCAGAAAGATCGAGACCCTGTATGATGTGGGACTTTCCTATGTAAAGCTGGGACAGCCTTCCACTACCCTGTCCGGTGGTGAGGCACAGCGTATCAAGCTGGCCACGGAGCTTTCCAGAAGAAGTACCGGCAGGACCATCTATATCCTGGATGAGCCTACCACAGGACTGCATTTTGAGGATGTCCATAAGCTGGTGGAGATCCTGCACAGACTGGCGGACGGCGGCAACACGGTGGTTGTCATCGAGCATAATCTGGATGTGATCAAGACCGCGGATTATATCATCGATATGGGACCGGAAGGCGGAGACCGCGGTGGTACAGTGATCGCCAAGGGAACCCCGGAAGAGATCGTCAAGGTGAAAAAATCCTACACCGGTTACTATGTGAAAAAGATGCTGGAGAAGGACAAGAAACTACGATAACTATTCAGCCCCCCATTCGCAAAACGCTCTTTCATGGCTCCCTGATTCTGAATAGTTATCAAATTTTAAGAATTACCCTCTATGAAAATGGAAAAAATTCAGTTATAATATGATGTATATGACTAAAATAGCGTGTAGAGTCAAGACTTATAGATAGATACCATCGGAAAGGGGTAATAAAAAAGATGCAGTGCACAGATATCGGAATTGATTTAGGTACCGCCAGCATTCTGGTATACATCAGAGGAAAGGGCGTTGTATTAAAGGAGCCCTCTGTTGTAGCTTTTGATAGAGATACAAATAAGATTAAAGCCATCGGTGAGGATGCAAGACTGATGCTGGGAAGAACTCCCGGCAACATCGTAGCCGTAAGACCGTTACGTCAGGGTGTTATCTCTGATTATACCGTAACCGAGAAAATGATGAAATACTTTATCCAGAAAGCGCTGGGGAAGAGAACTTTCCGTAAGCCCCGTATCGCTGTCTGTGTTCCCAGCGGCGTTACAGAGGTAGAGAAGAAGGCAGTAGAAGATGCTACCTACCAGGCAGGTGCCAGAGAGGTTTCCATTATTGAGGAACCCATCGCAGCTGCTATCGGTGCGGGTATTGATATTTCCAAGCCTTGCGGTAATATGATCGTAGATATCGGCGGCGGTACTTCCGATATCGCAGTCATATCTCTGGGAGGTACTGTAGTCAGTGCTTCCATCAAGATCGCAGGCGATGATTTTGATGAAGCCATTGTGCGTTATATGCGTAAAAAACATAATCTGCTCATCGGTGAGAGAACCGCAGAGGATCTGAAGATCAAGATCGGTTCCTGCTACAAGAGAGCGGAAGTGGATTATATGGATGTCAGAGGACGTAACCTCGTGACCGGTCTGCCCAAGACTGTTAAGGTGTCTTCCGAGGAGACCGAGGAGGCATTGCGCGAGACTACCGCACAGATCGTGGAGACCATTCACAGCGTACTGGAGAAGACTCCCCCTGAGCTGGCAGCCGATATTGCAGACAGAGGAATCGTACTGACCGGAGGTGGAAGCCTGCTGCGCGGTCTGGAAGATCTGATCTCTGCCAAGACAGGTATCAACACCATGACAGCAGAGGATCCCATGACAGCAGTGGCCATTGGAACCGGTAAATACGTAGAGTTCCTGGCAGGCTACAGAGAGTAACACAGACAGCTCCGGGGAACCGGAAAAGATAGACTAAGGCAGGATGCCGTACATTTGTCGAAGGATCGCAGCCGCAAATGGAGGATATGAATGGTTAAAGGCTTGTATACCGCTTACACCGGTATGGTAAACGAACAGAACAGAATGGATATCATGACCAACAATCTGGCCAATGCATCTACCGTCGGATATAAAAAGGAAGGATCCACCAGCCAGTCCTTTAATGATGTGCTGACGGTCAAGATCAAGGACCAGTCGGTAGGCATGAGAAATGTCCAGAGGATCGGTATCAAAAATCCCGGAGTGAAGATCGGAGAGAATTATACCGATTATACGCAGGGATCTTTCCGCATTACGGATAATACCTATGATCTGGCATTAGCCGGAGATGGCTTTTTTGCCATTGAATTTACCAATAAGGCAGGAGAGACCGACACCAAATACACCCGTGCAGGACAGTTTACACTGAATAAGGATGGATATCTGGTAACGGAAGAGGGTGACTATGTTCTGGATACCCAGAACAGGAGGATCCGCCTGAACACACTGCTGGATTCCAAGATCACCGATGACGGTACGATTTATCAGAACGATCAGGCAGTTGCCAGAATTCAGGTGACGGACTTTGAAGATTATGATTACCTGGAAAAATATGGAGAGACCTATTATCAGCCCATTGAAGGGGCCAAAACGACTACGGCAGATGCACAGGTGAAGTCAGGCTATCTGGAGATGGCAAATGTACAGATTGTATCCGAGATGGTAAATCTGATCTCCATTACCAGAGCATATGAATCCAACCAGAAGGTGGTCCAGACCATTGATGGCACTCTGGATGTAGCAGCGAACCAGATTGGTAAACTGTAGTAATGAATTCGGCTGGGACAGCCGATAACTGATTATAGAATATTTTCAGGATAAAAATCAGGTCATGGATGACATAAGGGACATTGTGAGAGGAGACTACATATGGTCAGAAGCTTATGGACAGCAGCGACCGGCATGATCGCACAGCAGACAAATGTGGATACGATTGCCAATAATCTGGCAAACGTAAACACCACAGGTTACAAAACACAGGTGAATGAATTCAAGAGCCTGTTATACCAGAACATCCAGACGAAGACAACTTCCGCAAACGGAGATACCAAGCCCGGCAGTGCGCAGGTAGGTCTCGGTGTAAGAAATGCTTCCATCAGTTCCGTATTTAAGGAAGGAAGTCTGACAGCATCCGACAGCGACACCGCATTTGCAATTGATGGCAAGGGTTTCTTTGCAGTAAGAGGAGCGGACGGCAATACCTACTACACCAGAAACGGTAATCTGAAGTTTACTCTTGCAGCCAACGGCGGCAATATGCTGGCTACTTCTGATGGACTTCCGGTACTGGATACACAGGGTAAAGCAATTGTTCTGGGCAGCAATTATGTGATGAGCAATATTACAGTCAGCAAGGACGGAAGTCTGTGTTATCCCGATGCAAAGAACAAACCTCAGCCTATCGGCATCACAATAGGTGTTTTCCAGTTCAATAATCCGAACGGACTGGAAAGACTGGCAGACAGCCTGTATCAGCAGACCGCAGCCAGCGGACAGGCTATCAACGAAGCAAGAAATAATAATGTAGAGAAGAGCAGTATTATCCAGGGATATCTGGAAAGCTCCAATGTACAGGTCGTAGACGAGATGGTCAACATGATCGTTGCACAGCGTGCCTACGAACTCAACTCCAAAGCCATCACAGCATCCGATGAGATGCTACAGCAGGCCAACAACCTGCGTAGGTAATGAGAAATGTCAAACCGTAAGATGACGATTCGCCTGCTTGCAGGCGGAAACGTCAGATTGCGGTTTGATAGGGCGAATGCCCGACATCGAAGGAAACGCGAAGCGTTTACGAGATGCATTGCTCATTACCGTAGGGACGATTCGCCTGCTTGCAGGCAGAGACGTCAGATTACGGTTTGATAGGGCGAATGCCCGACATCGAAGGAAACGCGAAGCGTTTACGAGATGCATTGCTCATTACCGTAGGGACGATTCGCCTGCTTGCAGGCGGAAACGTCAGATTACGGTTTGATAGGGCGAATGCCCGTCGCATTACCGTGGAATTTAGAAAGGATAAATTATGGATATCTCTTCTATATACGGCAGTTCCGCTCTGGACAGCACCGCATACACCAATGCGGCGAACCAGACGGCTTCCAAATTGCAGAACCAGTTAAACGGTTCGGATTACACCAAAGCAACAGACGATGAACTGATGGATGCCTGCAAGCAGTTCGAGGCTTATTTCCTGGAGCAGATGTTCAAGGAAATGATGAAGACCATCCCTGAGAGCGATGAGACTTCTTCTTCCAACTCCCAGCTTATGGATTACTATAAGGATGAGATGGTACAGCAGATCGCATCCGACTCTACGGAGCAGAACAGTCTGGGATTGGCACAGATGCTATATGAGCAGATGAAGCGTAATTACAATCTTGAGTAGCGACTTCGGGCTGCCATTTCTGGCAGCCCTGATCTTTTTTATCTTACGCCGCCACCGCGGTGACCTCTTCCCAATTCGGAGAGAACAGCCTTGAAACCCACAAATCAACAGACAGATAGTATGAGGACTAAAAATGGAGACGATTACAGGTTTTGTAGACCATATTGTGTTTCAAAACAGTGAAAACGGATATACGGTAATGATCCTGTCGACAGAAGGGGAAGAGATGACCTGTGTCGGTATGTGCAAAGGACTGACCCAGGGAGAAAATATTTCCGCCGAGGGAGAATACATAGAACATCCCGTATACGGCCGACAGTTCAAGATCCAGAGCTACGAGACCGTAACACCGACCGACCGTGTGGGAATGGAACGGTATCTGGGTTCCGGAGCAATCCGGGGAGTCGGTGAGGCACTGGCAGCCAGAATCGTAAAAAAATTCGGAGACGATACTTTCCGCATCATCGAGGAGGAGCCGGAGCGTCTGGCTGAGGTAAAGGGGATCAGCGAACGCAAGGCACAGGAGATCGCTATCCAGATGGAAGAAAAAAAGGATCTCCGGGAAGCACTGGTCTATTTACAGCAATACGGAATCAGTAATACTCTTGCCGTAAAAATATATAATACCTATGGTATGGAAATGTACAGCGTTATGCGGGAGAATCCCTATCGCCTGGCAGAGGATGTCAGTGGTGTGGGATTCCGTATCGCGGACGAGATCGCGGGGAAGATCGGCATTCATACCGACTCGGATTACCGCATCCGCAGTGGCATTCTGTATACCCTGCTGCAGGCGGTGGGAGAAGGTCATTGTTATCTGCCGTTGGATCTTCTGCTGCGCAGAGCTTCCGAACTATTGGGGGTATCAGAGGAAAATATCCGTCCTCAGGTGGATAACCTTATCATGGACCGAAAGCTTGTGGCAAAGGGAGAAGCAGTATTTGCTTCCTCTTATTACTATGCGGAGTTGAATTGTGCCAATATGCTCAGGAATCTGAATATCCCTATGGTGGAGGCAGAAAATCTTCCCTCCCAGGATGCAGCGATCCGCAAACGTCTGGAACGCATGGCGGAAAATCTGTCCATGGAACTGGATGAACTGCAGCTGAAAGCGGTGGAGGAAAGTATCAAAAATGGCCTGTTTATCCTGTCCGGAGGTCCCGGCACCGGAAAAACCACCACCATTAATATGATCATCCGATTCTTTGAATCGGAAGGCATGGACATTTTTCTGGCAGCACCTACGGGCAGAGCAGCCAAGAGAATGACGGAAGCCACCGGATTTGAGGCGAAGACCATTCATCGTCTGTTGGAACTGAACAGTGCCCTGTCGGAAGACGACACCAGAAAGGCAAATTTCGAGCGGAACCAGGAGAACCCCTTAGAGGCGGATGTAGTGATCATTGATGAAATGTCCATGGTGGATATTCAACTGTTTCAGGCGCTTCTGAAAGCAATTCTTCCGGGAACACGACTGATCCTGGTGGGAGATGTGGACCAGCTGCCCAGTGTGGGACCCGGACAGGTATTGCGGGACCTCATGAACAGCCGGGCGTTCCCCATGGTAACTCTGGAGAAGATCTTCCGGCAGGCCGGACAAAGTGACATTGTCGTCAATGCCCATCGGATTAACAGAGGAGAGCAGATCACTCTGGACAATAAGTCAAAGGATTTCTTTTTACTGGAAAGAAATGACGTAAATGTCATATATAAGCACATGATCCAGCTGATTCAGGATATGCTACCCAGATATGTGGGAGCCACCTCCTTTGATATTCAGGTACTGACCCCTATGAGGAAGGGAAGTCTGGGCTGTGAGACGTTGAATGAGATCTTACAGCGTTATCTGAATCCAGCGGATCCTCATAAAAAGGAGCATGCCTATGGCAATACCGTTTTCCGGGAAGGCGATAAGGTCATGCAGATCAAAAACAATTACCAGATCGAATGGGAGATCGTCGGGAGATACAATATTCCCATCGACAAGGGAATGGGCGTATTCAACGGAGATATGGGAAGGGTTAAGGAAATCAATGATACCATGTCCACACTGCTGGTGGAATTCGATGACGGAAGACGGGTCAACTATCCTTTCTCGGCATTGGAGGAACTGGAACTCTCTTATGCCATTACGATCCATAAGTCCCAGGGAAGCGAATATCCTGCGGTGATCCTGCCACTGTTGGGCGGCCCCAGAATGCTGTTCAACCGCAACCTTCTGTACACCGGAATTACCCGTGCCAGGAACTGTGTCACCATTCTGGGAAGCAGTGAGACCGTGCGAAACATGATCGAGAATGTCAGCGAGAATCGCAGATATACGGGATTGGAGCAGCGGATCCGGGAGATCTGCTGTCTGCCGGAAAATGATACACCGTAGACGGAAAACAAAACGGGAGCCTGAGATTGCAGAAAGAGATCAGAAAAACCATAAGCAAAATAAAGGAAACGGGATTACAGCTGCTGTTTCCCGGAAGATGCCCGGTCTGTGACGGGATCGTCCGTCCTTTTGGCAGAAAAATCTGCCCGGAATGTCTGCCTAAATTAAAGCCGGTGACGGCTCCGTGGTGTATGCGTTGCGGAAAGAAACTGGCGGAGGAACGGGAGTATTGCGGTGATTGTATGCACCGGGAACATAAATACGACAGAGCCAGAACTTTATACGAATACAGGGATGTGGCTCCGTCAATATATCGTTTTAAGTATAGTGGACGGCAGGAATACGGCGATTTTTTCGGAGAAGAAATGGCGCGTCTGTTGGGAGATTTTATCGGCCGGGTGCGTCCGGACGTTATAGTTCCGGTGCCGCTGTACCGTGGGAAACTGCGGAAAAGAGGATATAACCAGGCAGCATGTCTGGCAAGGGCTTTGGGCAGAAGCCTGGAACTGCCGGTAGATGAGAAACTGGTAAAACGGGTGAGAAATACAGCACCGATGAAGCATTTAAATCCCACAGAACGGCAAAATAATTTGAAAAAGGCTTTTATTATAGGCAGAAATGATGTAAAATTATATGACCGGATTATTCTGGTGGATGATATTTATACAACAGGTACGACCCTGGATGAGATCGCAGCACTGTTAAAAGAGCACGGAGTGTCAAAAGTGTATTGCGTGACATTGGCCTGTGGGTCTGGTGTATGATCAGGAAGGTGTGAGATACTATGAATATAAGAAATTGCAGAATGTGCGGACATATTTTTAACTATGTGGCAGGACCGTTTCTGTGCCCGCATTGCCGTGAGAAGATGGAAGCCAAGTTCCAGGAGGTAAAGGAATACATCCGTAATAACCCCGGTGTAAGTATTCAGGATGTATCGGAGAACTGTGACGTGGAGCCGTCCCAGATCCAGCAGTGGCTGAGAGAAGAGAGACTGGAACTGACAGAAGGATCCAGTATTCTGCTGAACTGTGAGAAATGCGGAGCACCGATCCGCAGCGGAAGATTTTGCGAAAAGTGCAAATATGATATGGCCATGGATCTGCAGAGTGTACTGCCGAAGAAGCCGACTGCGCCCCAGCAGAGCCCCAGAACATCCAGAGACGGAGAAAGAATGCGTTTTCTGTAAGCATTTGTAAGCGGAGGAATTATGCTGAACGAAGAAAAAGTCATACTGATGACGCAAATGGCATCTTATGAAGAGAATGAAGGCAAAAAGAATATGGCCATCGGCCGTTATTTCCGCAGTGACTACATCGCCATACAGGTGTTGAAGTCCATTCTGTGTGCGACGATCGCGTATGGAGTCTGCTTTGCGTTGTTTGTGTTCTATGATTTTGAGAATTTCATGCAGGATATTTACAAGATGGACCTGATCGGTTTTGGAAAAAATGTTCTGCTGTACTATGGAATAACGGTTGTAGTGTATGGAGTGGCATCTTATCTGATCTGCTCTCTGCGCTATGCACGGGCGAAAAAGAGCCTGAAATGCTATTATAACAATCTGAAGAAGTTGAATTCCATTTACAATGAGTAAACGGCCTACACAGATTGACCTGGAGGAAATATGACTGCTTTACTGGAATTAAGAGAGAATCTCAAGAAGATCTACAGCAGAAATGAAGCTTTTATTCTGCCGGTGATCAAGTTTTTACTCGGCGTTATCGTGCTGAGCATCATAAACGGCAAAATGGGATATATGACAAAGCTGGATAACATGGCCATCGTGCTGATCGTATCGCTGCTGTGTTCTTTCCTGCCCACCGGATTTATGGCTTTTTTTGCAATGATGTTTGCAGTGCTTCATATGTATGCACTCTCTATTGAAACCGCGGCGGTTGGGCTGGTTGTTTTCCTGTTGCTGTATCTGCTGTTTCTCAGATTTACCGCGAAGGAAGCACTGGTAGTGGTACTGACCCCGGTGCTTTGTATGCTGAAGCTGCCCTATGTGATGCCTGTGGCAATGGGACTGATCGGAACCCCGGCGTCCTGCGTATCTGTAGGCTGCGGTGTTGTGGTGTATTATCTGCTCCAGACGGTGATCACCAATGCTCCGACCATCAACTCCATGGGAGCAGAGGAAGCCACTGCCAAACTGCGCCTGCTGATTGACGGAATGCTGGGGAACAAGGCAATGCTGGTGATGATCGCAGCATTTGCCATTACCGTGATCGTGGTGTATCTGATCCGGAGAATGAGTGTGGATCACTCCTGGACCATTGCCATGGTTGCCGGCGTTATGATCGAAGTGATGATCCTGCTGGTGGGAGATCTGATGTACGATACCAATCTCTCCATCGTCAGCGCACTGTTAGGTGCCGTTGTTACGCTGATCGCCTGCAAGATCATAGAATTTTTCCGATTCTGTCTGGACTATAGCAGAACGGAGAAAGTACAGTTTGAAGATGACGAGTATTATTACTATGTAAAGGCAGTGCCCAAAATGACAGTTGCGGCGCCCACCAATACAGTGAAGAAAATCAATACACAGCGACGTCCGGCAGGTCAGCAGACCAGAACCTCCGGACAGGGTACGAGATCTGCAGGCCAGACCTACAGAAGTACGGCACATACCGGCAGGCCCTCAGAAGGAACAGGCCGAAGTGTTGTGACAGAACGTACCCCCGCCGGAAACGGAGTTCCTTACGGACAGCAGGGCGGTTACCGCGGACACGAGATGTCCGGTGGCAGAAGTGTCACCATAGGCGGCAATCACACGAATCCTCAGGATGACTCCGATGATTATGAAGAATTGTTCTGAAGGGATTAATGGAAAATGCAATTAGGGGATAAGCTGGCAGAATATATTAAAAATTTCAGCAGTTACCGCACAACCATGGATTTCGGCGATGTGGCCGAGATCCTGATCATTGCGGTACTACTGTATTATGCGTTAGTGTGGATGAAGACGACCCGGGCATGGGTATTGCTCAAGGGTCTGGTTGTCATCCTCATTTTTTTGCTGTTGGCTTATTTTTTCCGTATGACTACCATCCTGTGGATGGCCCAGAATGTCCTGGGATTTGCGGTGACAGCCCTCATAGTGGTGCTACAGCCGGAATTGAGAAAGGCATTGGAGGAACTGGGCAAGAAGAATATTATCAGTTCTGTATTACCTTTTGACAACAATCATCGTGTGGACGAGGGATTTTCCGAGAAGACCATTAATGAGATCACCAAAGCCTGTGTGGAGATGGGCAAGGTCAAGACCGGTGCCCTGATCGTTATCGAACAGAAGGTTTCCCTGCGGGATTATGAGAGAACGGGAATCGATGTGGATGGTATCGTGACCAGCCAGCTGCTGATCAATATTTTCGAGCACAACACCCCGCTGCATGACGGTGCTGTGATCGTACGGGGGAACCGGGTAGCCTCTGCCACCTGTTATCTGCCGCTGTCGGATAACCTGGGACTGAGCAAGGAACTGGGTACCAGACATCGTGCCGGTGTGGGTATCTCGGAGGTGACAGATTCCCTGACGGTGATCGTATCCGAAGAGACGGGTAAGATCAGCGTTGCATACGAAGGAAAGCTGGAGCGGAATCTGGATGCGGAGACTCTTCGCGACAGAATGCATAAGATCCTGAACAATACCGGAGAGGAACACAAAAATCTGCGAATCTGGAAGGGAAGGAGCCGTGAGAAGAAATGAAAAAATTACTGACACGTAATCTTGGACTGAAGCTTGCTTCTCTGGTGCTGGCCTTTGTATTGTGGTTTCTGGTGGCACAGATTTATGATCCGAAGGACACGGTAACCTTCAATAATATCCAGGTCAGACTGATTAACACAGATCTGCTGGAGCAAGAAGGAAAAGTATATGAGGTGCTGGACAACAGTAATTTGGTAAGAGTAACGGTAACAGGCCCCCAGAGTATTGTAAAATCCGAATTGCGCAGAAACGATATTGTAGCGGAAGCGGATATGAGCAAACTGACAGATATCAATACGATCGCCATCACTTATTATTGTGAGAATATCAGCAACGATTCCGTGGAGATCAGGGGTAATCACGATTCCGTGCGCCTGAATGTGGAAGACAAGACCAGCAAATGGATCAAACTGGAGAGCACCACGCTGGGAGAGGTGGCATCCGGTTATATGATCGGCAATGTAACGTTGGATCAGACCAACATCGAAGTAACCGGACCTAAATCAGCGATCTCACAGATCGATCATGCCGGAGTGGACATCAATGTAGCAGATTCCACCAGCAGTCTGTCGGCTAATGTGGACATTAAGCTGTATGATGCGGACGACAATGAACTATCTCTGGAAACTGTCAAGAAAAACGTGGATTCTGCGCATATGACAGTAGAAGTGCTGGCAACGAAGGAAGTACCGGTAGAGATTGAATATATGGGTGTACCTGAGGACGGTTATATGGCTACCGGTGAAGTAGAGAGTAGCAGGTCTACAGTGAAGATCGCCGGAACGGCATCAGCACTGTTGGGAGTATCTGCCATTACCGTACCGGAGGATCGTATGAATATTACCGGACAGTCCAGCGATCTGGTGGATATCATTAATCTGAAGGAGTACCTGCCCGCTAACGTCAGACTGGCGGATAAGAGCTTTGACGGCAAGATCACTGCAACGGTATACATTGAACCGATCGCGACCAAGGACCTGTCCGTACCGGCAGAGAACATTACGATCAGCGGTGTGCCGGAGGGAATGGAGGCAGAGATCACTACAGAGGCGGAGACTTATGATATCACGGTATCCGGCCTGGACAGAGATATCAGTATTCTGCGGGATGATACGGTGACGGGAGTACTGGATCTGGAGAAATGGATGGATGACAACAATGTAGAAGAACTGACACCGGGAAATTACACGATCCCTGTGACGTTTAACCTGTCGGAGGATATCATGGTAGAAAATGATGTCAATATCCACATCCGACTGAAGAATCAGGATACGAATAATTAAAAGATAGAATGAGAGGTTTTTTATCATGGCTAGAATGTTTGGAACAGATGGTGTACGAGGAATTGCCAACGAGGAACTGACTCCGTTGCTTGCCATGCAACTGGGGCAGGCAGGAGCCTATGTACTTACGAAGGAAAATGAGCACAAACCCACGATCATGGTGGGTTGTGATACCAGAATTTCCGGAGATATGCTGGCGAATGCGTTGATGGCAGGAGCCTGCTCCGTAGGAGCCAACTGTGTCTACGTAGGTGTGATTCCCACTCCTGCGGTTGCTTATCTGACCAAGAAATACAAAGTAGATGCCGGCGTTGTGATCTCCGCATCCCACAATCCGGTAGAGTTCAATGGTATTAAATTCTTTGACGGTAACGGCTATAAGCTTCCCGATGCCATGGAAGATGAGATCGAGGCATTGATCCGTAACAATATGCCCGGTATCAAATTTCCCATCGGTCCCGGAGTCGGCAAGATCAAGTACCGTACCGATGCCAGAGAAGAGTACATCAATCATGCCATGAGAGCGGTCAATGTGGATCTGACCGGACTGAAGATCGTGGTGGATTGTGCAGAGGGTGCCTCTTTCTATACATCCGTAGAATGCCTGAAAGAACTGGGCGGCAGCGTGGTGGCCATCCACAACAATCCGGACGGTACCAATATCAATGCCAACTGTGGTTCCACCCATATGGAAGAACTGCAGGCCAGAGTGGTCTATGAAAAGGCCAATGTCGGTCTGGCCTTCGATGGAGACGCAGACAGACTGCTGGCTGTGGATGAGAACGGTAATATCGTCGATGGTGACCAGATCATGGCAATCGTAGGCAACTACATGAAGAGCAAGGGTACTCTGAAGAGGGATACCATCGTGGCAACCATTATGAGTAATCTGGGATTCTTCCTGATGGCAGAGAAGAATGCCATCCATATGGAGAAGACCAAGGTGGGTGACCGCTATGTACTGGAGCGCATGAAGGAGATCGGCGCCAGCCTCGGCGGCGAACAGTCCGGTCACATTATTTTCCTGGATGAGAATACCACCGGAGACGGACTGCTCAGTGCACTGCATCTGCTGCAGGTCATGGTGGATACCGGAAAGCCTCTGTCAGAACTGGCTAAGGTGATGGAAGTACTGCCCCAGGCACTGGTAAATGCCAAAGTGGCCAATCACAAAAAAGAGAAATATATGGAATATCCGGAGATTGCAGCAGCCATTGGGAAACTGGAAGAAAAATTCGCCGGAGAGGGCCGTGTCCTGATCCGTCCTTCCGGAACCGAACCGCTGGTAAGAGTCATGATCGAAGGAAAGGATCAGCAGGTGATCCGGGAAGAAGCACAGAAGCTTGCCAACCTGATACAGGATATCATGTTCTAGCAGACAGATTCCGAAAGTTGTCTGGTAAAAGCCCTTGTGAATGCTTTTCATTCATGCTATGATAGAAATGTAAATGAAAAGTAAAATCATAAACACTAGAGAAAATAATGCAGAATAATATAGATATTGGAGGGTTTATTATATGGTAAGTCAGAAAGTCGTAATCAAGAATCCTACGGGTCTGCATCTGCGCCCCGCCGGAATTCTGTGCAAGGAGGCAATGCAGTTCAAGTCATTGATCACCTTCAAATTTCGTGAAAATACTGCAAATGCCAAGAGCGTACTCAGTGTATTGGGCGCTTGCGTAAAATGTGGGGATGAGATCGAATTCGTATGTGAGGGTGAGGACGAGGCAGAAGCCCTGAAGACCCTGGTAGAAGCCGTAGAGAACGGTCTGGGAGAATAACAGGATCGTCATAGAGGAACATTACAGAGGCTGTGCATATTGAAGATGCGCAGCCTTTTCCTATGGAACTGTCTTGAGCCATGGAAAAAATAGTTTCATACTCAAAGGATTTATGCTATGCTGTAACTATTCAGAGCGGATTTAGAAAATGTGATTCTGAATAGTTTATAGTACATGAGGGAGAGAAAAATAAATGGAAGAAAAAAGCATGAAGAAAAGTTTTTCCAGCTTAGGTTTCCGATTCCTGATCGGAACACTGGTCATCTACGCAGTGCAGATGGGAGTAATGGCCATCGTAGGTGCGGTGAAGCCGGAATGGCTGCAGGACACCACCATAAGCCTGATCCTGGCAGTATTACCACTGTATCTTGTGGGTATGCCGGTTCTGATCGCTGTGGTAAAGCGGATGCCCGGGGAAGCACCCGCGAAGAAAAGCATTACACCGGGACAGTTTGTTCTGGCGCTGATCATGTGTTTTGCACTGATGTATTGTGGTAATCTGGTGGGAACGCTGATCACCACTGTCGTAGGGGCATTAAAAGGCTCCGCAGTGGACAATGCACTGATGACC
This sequence comes from Clostridium sp. AM34-9AC, assembly GCF_003480225.1. Taxonomy (NCBI): domain Bacteria; kingdom Bacillati; phylum Bacillota; class Clostridia; order Eubacteriales; family Clostridiaceae; genus Clostridium; species Clostridium sp. AM34-9AC. The sequence goes on along the minus strand of NZ_QUIU01000009.1, from coordinate 15,254 downwards.
TATGCCACCGGATCCAATATGATCGTGACATTTCTCTATATGGTGATCTGCGCGCCAATCCTTGAGGAATATATTTTCCGGAAACTGATCGTGGATCGTACCGTAAGATACGGACAGGGAGTAGCTGTTGTTCTGTCCGGTCTGATGTTCGGATTGTTCCATGGCAACCTGAATCAGTTTGCCTACGCATTTTTACTGGGAATGTTTCTGGCATTTCTGTATGTGAAGACCGGAGAACTGAAAGTGACCATTGGCTTGCACATGTGCATTAATTTTATGGGTGCCGTAGTCAGTGTACTGTTATTGAAAGCAATCCATCTGGAGGAATACCAGGAAGTCATTATGAACGGGGCAGATTCACAGGCTGTCATGGACTACATGATGAAGTACCTGCCGGGCTGGATCGGCTATATGATCTATGTATTGTTTATTCTGGCAGTATTGGTTACGGGAATTGTATTGTTCATTGTATATCGTAAGAAGCTGAAATTAGAGCCGGGACAGATTGCAAAGGGACGGAGATTCAAGACCGTGATCGGCAATCCGGGAATGATATGCTACTGTATTTTCTGGATCGCCATGATCATTATCCAGATGTTCCCGGAGATTGTTACGGCAATTACGGGAAATCTGTAAAAAGAACGGCTGCGGCAGAACATCGCCGCAAAGGAGATCGGAAGTTATGTACGCATTTGACAGTAGAATACGTTACAGCGAGACAGACAGTGAAGGGTATCTTACGCTGGACGCATTACTGAATTATTTTCAGGATTGTTCCACTTTCCATTCGGAGGATGTGGGGCTGGGAATCGGTTATATGAAGGAGATTGGTCAGGTCTGGGTCCTTTCCTCCTGGCAGATCGTGGTGAACCGTTATCCGAAATTAGGGGAAAAAGTAAAGATCGTGACGCTGCCCTATGAGCTAAAAGTATTTTTGGGATACCGTAATTTTGCCATGCTGGATGAACAGGGAGAATATCTGGCGAAAGCCAACTCCTTATGGAGTCTGCTGGATGTCGGCACCGGCAAACCGGTAATGGTGAACGAAGCCATGCATAAGGGCTACGAAATAGACGAAAAGCTGGACATGGAGTATGCCCCCCGCAAAATTGCCGTGCCGGAAGGTGGAGAACTGTTGGAACCCATCGTGGTGAAAAAACACCACCTGGACACCAACCATCATGTAAACAATGGGCAGTATATAAATATTGCCATGGAGTATCTGCCGGATGATTTTGTGATCCGTCAGATGCGGGCGGAATACAAGAAACAGGCATTCCTGGATGATGTATTGCATCCGTATGTAGTGTCTATAGAGAATGGCTACGTCATCTGCCTGCAGGACGAAGCCGGGAAACCTTATGTATCAGTGGAATTTCAGGGACAGTAATCCTATGCTGTCAGAACAGGAGAGAACGTGGAATTGAGATTAGGCGAAAAACAGACGCTGGTAATAGTGAAAAAAGTAGAATTCGGAGTGTATCTGGCAACGAAGGAAGCACCGGAGGATAAAGTGCTGCTGCCGGCGAAGCAGGTGCCGGAAGGAGCAAAGGTCGGAGATGAACTGGAAGTATTCCTGTACCGGGATTCCAGTGACCGTCTGATCTCTACGACGAGAACCCCGAAGCTGTGTATGGGACAGGTGGCTCTGCTCACTGTAGTACAGGTAGGGAAAGTAGGTGCTTTCCTGGACTGGGGACTGGAGAAGGATCTGCTCCTGCCCTTTAAGCAGCAGACCCGCAAGGTAAAGACCGGAGAACAGGTGCTGGCAGCTCTCTATATCGACAAGAGCGGCAGACTGTGTGCGACCATGAATGTCTATGAACATCTGCGCACGGACAGCCCGTACAAAAAAGACGATAAGGTAACCGGCCGGATCTATGAGATCAGCAAGAATTTCGGTGCGTTTGTGGCAGTGGATAACTGCTTTTCCGGACTGATCCCGAAAAAAGAACTGTTCGGAGATACCGAGCTCAGGATTGGCGATCAGGTCACTGCCAGAGTGGTAAAAGTGTTGGAAGACGGTAAGCTGACACTGAGTGTCCGGGAAAAAGCCTATCTGCAGATTCAGAAGGATGCGGAGAAGATCGAGAGACTGCTGGACAGCTATGAAGGTTCTCTGCCGTTTAATGATAAGGCGGCGCCGGAGGTCATTGCCCATGAGACCGGCATGAGCAAGAACGAGTTCAAGCGCGCGGTAGGACATCTGTTAAAAGAAGGCAAGATCCAGATCACGGAGAAAAATATTCGCAGGGTGCGTGGATAGTGTGGAAAAAACAAAAAAAGTGTGCTATAGTAAGAACGTAATCTGAGAGATATGAACAGATACAGGAGGTGTTATCATGGATATCGCAGGATTATCAATGTCAATGGCTTCAAATAATCTGCAGACGAAAATCGGAACAGCTGTGCTGAGCAAGGCGATGGATACGAACGAAGCACTGGGACAGGGAATCGTCCAGATGATTGATTCCGCTGCTATGGAACGTAGCGTAACACCGGAACTTGGTGCGAATATCGATCTGCGGATTTAGCGCAGAAATAATACATAATAAACGCTAAGACAAAAAGAGTTCGGAATATTAGTTTTCCGAATTCTTTTTTTGCGCATATTTAAAAGAAAAAGGCATTTTTACTAAAAAATGCATAAAAAACTATTGCATTTTTACCAGTTTTTCTGTAAATTTATATATGATATGGACTCTCATATTATTTTTCGGGGTTATAGCAAAAGAGAAGTATGTTTGGGGACTGAAGGAGCAGAAGATGATATCAAATCAGATTTTACAGAACACCATTGAAGGATTGAAAGGAATCGCCAGAGTGGAATTGTGTGTCATGGATGTGGATGGCAAGGAAGTAGCGGCCACCATGGATATGGGCAACTGTTCCAAGCCCGCGGTGGAATTCGCGGCATCACCGGCGGACTCCCAGGAGATCCAGGGATATCAGTATTTCAAGATCTATGATGAGCAGCAGCTGGAGTATATTCTCGTAGCCGGAGGTACCGGTGAGGATGTCTATATGATCGGCAAAATGGTTGCGTTTCAGATCCAGAATCTGCTGGTGGCCTATAAGGAGAGATTTGATAAGGACAATTTCATCAAGAATCTGCTGCTGGATAATCTGCTGCTGGTGGATATTTACAGCCGTTCCAAGAAGCTGCATATTCAGACAGACGTGCCCAGAGTGGTCATGATCGTGGAATCTGCGGGAGGCAAGGATAATAATGTCCTGGAACTGGCCAGAACTCATTTTGGCAGCAACAGCAAGGATTTTATCACTGCGGTAGACGAGAGCAACGTGATCGTGGTGAAGGAATTCACAGAGACCGATACCGGCAAAGAAATTGAAAAATCGGCAAGAGCACTGGAAGCGGCTCTCCTGAAGGAGGGTATCCGTGAGATCCGTATTGCATACGGTACCATTGTACATGAGATCAAAGAAGTCAGCCGTTCCTACAAGGAAGCAAAGATGGCTCTGGATGTAGGTAAGATCTTCTTTGACGAGAGAGATATTATCGCATACAGTGAACTGGGAATCGGCCGTCTGATCTATCAGCTGCCCATTCCTCTGTGCAAAATGTTTATCCGTGAGATCTTCGGAGGCAAGAGCCCGGATGATTTTGACGAGGAGACCCTGACGACCATTTACAAGTTCTTCGAGAACAGCCTGAATGTGTCAGAGACCTCCAGACAGCTGTTTATTCACAGAAATACGCTGGTATATCGCCTGGATAAGTTACAGAAGAGTACAGGGCTGGATCTGCGGGTATTTGAAGATGCCATCACCTTCAAGATCGCACTGATGGTCGTAAAATACATGAAGTATATGGAAACTTATGAGTATTGATTTCTTGCGGAGACACGAAATAACGGAAAGTATGCGTCGAATGCTTGCATTCGTAAGAACATTTGACGTTATTTCTTTGGCGAGAAAGCCTCAAATAAGCAAACAACAAGTTAACTTGTTGTTTAGAAGAGCATCGTAGATGCGATTTTGCGAATGAGGCTCTGAATAGGGATCAATATGGTAGCACAAAGGCAGCAACTGTCCGCAGGGTGGGATCTTACGGGCAATAGAAAGGCATGATCATAAAATGACAAGAAAAGAAACACAAAGGCTGAAAAGAGAGCGGATCATTGAGGAAAACGGAATCATTTTCCTGGACAACGTCAGCAAGTCTTATTCCTCAGGTTCTCCGGCACTGAATGGTGTGTCGTTAAGCATCGGAAGAGGGGAATTTGTATTTATTGTAGGTGACAGCGGATCCGGTAAATCCACGTTGATCAAATTACTGCTGCGGGAGCTTACAGCGACCAGCGGCAGTGTTTATGTTATGGGAAATGATCTGGCGAAATTAAAGCACAGGCAGATCCCCCGTTTTCGTCGTAACCTGGGTGTCGTATTTCAGGATTTCCGACTGCTGAATGACCGCAATGTCTATGAAAATGTAGCATTCGCACAGCGTATCGTAGAGACTCCCGTCAGTGAGATCCGCAGAAATGTTCCTGCGATTCTGGCAACTGTGGGACTGGCAGGCAAATATAAGGCCAAGACCAAACAGCTCTCCGGCGGTGAGCAGCAGCGTGTTGCACTGGCCAGAGCGCTGGTGAACAATCCTTCCGTACTGCTGGCAGATGAGCCCACCGGTAATCTGGATCCCAATAATTCCTGGGAGATCATGAAATTGCTGGAGGAGATCAATGAGAGCGGCACCACGGTAGTCGTGGTCACCCATAACCGCGAAATCGTCAATGCCATGCAGAAACGAGTGATTACCATGAAAAAAGGTGTGATCATCAGTGACGAAGAGAAGGGTGGGTATATCGATGAAGATTAGTACACTTTTTTATACGATCAAGCAGGGATTTGCCAATATTTTCCGGAATAAATGGTATTCTCTGGCATCCATTGCCACGATATCCGCATGTCTGTTTCTGTTTGGACTGTTCTATTGCATCGTGTCCAACTTTCAGAATATCCTGAAGACTGCAGAAGAAGGTGTATCCGTTACGGTATTTTTCCACAGTGATATGGATAACTGTGAGAGTCATGTAGACGGACAGATCCCGTCCGAACAGCGCCTGGAAGAGATCGGACAGGAGATTGCCAAGCGTGCAGAGGTATCCGAGGTACAGTTCCAGTCTGCAGATGATGCATGGGCAACCTTCGGACCGGATTATTTCGGTGAGGATTATGCAGAAGGATTCCCCGAGAATCCACTGGCAGGAGAGGATACTTATGAGATTTTCCTGAGTGATGTCTCCATGCAGGATGCACTGGTGACCTGGCTGCAGTCCATTCCAGAGGTGCGCAAGGTCAACTATTCCGAAATGACAGCCAACACACTGAGCGGTCTGAACCTTCTGATCGCCTACGTGTCCATGGGAATCATCGTGATCCTGCTGGCAGTCAGCATCTTCCTGATCAGCAATACCGTAGCTATCGGTATTTCTGTCCGTTCTGCGGAGATCAATATTATGAAATATATCGGCGCTACCGACTTTTTCGTGCGTGCGCCCTTTGTGCTGGAAGGTATGCTGATCGGTCTGATCGGTGCAGCAGTACCGCTGGGACTGATCTATTCCCTTTACAATTATGCGTTGAACTATGTGATCAACCGTTTTATGGTACTCAGCGGCTTCCTGAATTTCCTGTCTGTGGACGAGATATTCCATTTCCTGATCCCGGTATCTCTGGGTGTCGGTGTGGGTATCGGTTTCCTGGGAAGTATCGCTACTGTAAGAAAGCATCTGCACGTGTAAATACAATTCCAGCAGATAACCCGGATCCTATTTGTCATGATGTGTGCGGAGTGTGGCTCTGCACTGCATCATGACATTTTAAGAATGGAGACTAAATCAAATTGAATAAAAAGAAAAAAGGCTTTCTGTGCCTGGCACTGTGCCTGATCCTGACGGTTTCCTTCGGCATGCAGGGATTGCGGGTAAATGCGACCAATATGTCATCCATTACCTCTGACAGTATCCGGAACAAACAGGATCAGATCAAACAGGCGGAAAAAGAACGTGAACAGATGAAAAGCAATCTGAGCAATTTGGAGCAGATCAAGAAAGACCTGGAGACACAGAAGACCAATCTGAAAAATTATGTAACCCAGCTGGATCAGAATCTGAGCCAGATCGAACAGAATATTGCGGATCTGAAAAATAAGATCACAGCAAAAGAAGAAGAAATTGCAAAGACCCAGGCGGAACTGGATGCGGCACTGGAGAGAGAAGAAAATCAGAAAGATGCCATGATCCGCCGCATAAGAATTATGTATGAGAAAGGGGATTCCTACATCCTCGATATGATGTTGAAAGCAGAAAGCTTCAGCGATTTCCTGAACCGGGCGGATTTCATGGATCTGATCATGGCTTATGACAGACAGCAATGGAAAGACTTCATGGAGAACCGCAAATATATTGAACTCTGCAAAGAGGAACTGGAAGCGGAGAAAGCCATTCTGGATGAGGCCAAGGCCGGCGTGGAACAGGAGCAGGCCAATATGGAGGCTCTGATCGACCAGAAGAACCGGGATATCACCGCTTACGAATCCGATATTACCAACAAGGAACAGGCCATCAAGGAATACAAGCAGTCCATTGCGGATCAGGATGCGGAGATTGCAGCCCTGGAGGCTGCCATTGCCGCAGAGAAAAAAAAGATCCTGGAGGCCAGTGGTACTGTGCTGACTTACGATGGCGGTACCTTTAAGTTCCCGCTGGCAACCTATACCCGGATCTCGGATGATTACGGCAACCGTATCCATCCGACACTGGGAATCGAACAGTTCCACAACGGCGTGGATTTCGCGGCGCCCAAGGGCACGGCTATTTATGCGGCCTATGACGGACAGGTGGTGGCAGCCACTTACAGCAACACCATGGGCAACTACGTGATGATCGACCATGGTGGTGGACTGTATACGATCTATATGCATGCCTCGGCATTATATGTATCCAAGGACGATATTGTGGTCAGAGGAGAGACGATAGCCGCAGTGGGCTCCACCGGACGTTCCACCGGCAACCATCTGCACTTCAGCGTGCGTAAGGATGGAGCTTACACATCCCCCTGGAACTACCTGTCGCAATAGATTGTCAATAGACAGAATCACGTGACTGCTTGCAGGCTAAGTGATCTGTCTATTAGACAATCAAACATACATGAGCAAGTAGGGCGATAGCCCGGAATGCGAATGTATGCAGCATTTCGGGAGTGCGGAGCACGGAGAAATGCGTGTTGCGACAAACCAATGTGGAGAAGCGTCGATAGCCCGGAATGCGAATGTATGCAGCATTTCGGGAGTGCGGAGCACGGAGAAATGCGTGTTGCGACAAACCAATGTGGAGAAGCGTCGATAGCCCGGAATGCGAATGTATGCAGCATTTCGAGAGTGCGAAGCACGGAGAAATGCGTGTTGCGGCAAACCAATGTGGAGAAGCGTCGATAGCCCGGAATGCGAATGTATGCAGCATTTCGAGAGTGCGAAGCACGGAGAAATGCGTGTTGCGACAAGAAGCAGGACGTGTTGCGACAATATCTTGGAAATAAAGGAGAGCATTTATGGAGGAAAATAAGGAACTGGAAACCACCACCGAAGAACAGGCTTCTGTAACTCCGGCGGCAAATAATGGCGAGAAAAAAGGCTTATTTCTCAGTGGCCTTATCGTTGGCTTTGCGGCCACGTTGCTGATCGTGGGCGGTATCTTTATCGCTTTTCAGATCCACAACATCATGACCATGAAGGATGATGTGGCAGCACAGGTATTCTATGGAGAAGATTCCGCGGTCAATGCACAGACCATTAAAAAACTGCAATTGCTGGAAGACACTGTGAAGGAGAACTTTTATCTGAGTGAGGTCACCAATGAACAGCTGGAAGACGGTATGTTCCGTGGCCTGATGGACTCTCTGGATGACCCGTATTCCGAGTACTATACCGCAGAGGAGCTGAATGAACTGACGGAACAGACACAGGGCATTTACTTTGGCATCGGTGCCTATGTCAGCATGGATTCCGAGACCAATCTGCCCAAGATCAGCGGCGTGATCGAAGGAGCACCGGCAGCTGATGTGGATTTGCGTGCCAACGATATTATCTATGAAGTGGACGGTGTCTCCACTGCAGGTAAGACGTTGACGGAAGCGGTGAATATGATCCGCGGAGAAGCCGGGACCACAGTGGATCTGACCATTGTCAGACAGGGCGCCGGGGATTATCTGCACGTCACCGTGGAGAGAGCCAAGGTAGAGAGTCCCACCGTAAAATACGAAATGTTGGATGACAATATGGCATATATCCAGATCGTGGAATTCGACGATGTGACCATAGACCAGTTTACCGATGCACTGGCAACCGTGAAGGGCTCCGGCATGGAAGGCCTGATCCTGGATCTGCGGGGCAATCCCGGTGGAAGTCTGGATGCAGTGGTTAAAATTGCCAGAAAGCTGCTCCCGGAAGGCATGATCGTATATACCGAGGACAAGGCAGGCAAGCGCACAGAGTATACCTGTGACGGCAAGACTCCTCTGGAAGTACCTCTGGTGGTACTGGTGGATATGAACAGTGCCAGTGCCTCCGAGATTCTGGCCGGAGCAATCCAGGACTACGGCGTTGGAACCCTGGTAGGTACCACGACCTTCGGTAAAGGAATCGTACAGCAGATCATGCCCTTCACCGACGGATCCGCCATCAAGATCACCATCAGCGCTTACTATACTCCCAATGGCCGCAATATCCACGGAACCGGTATTGAACCGGATGTGGAATGCGAGTTTGACGGGGAAGCATACTACAACAGTGATGATCCGGTGGACAATCAGCTGGAGAAGGCAAAAGAGGTCCTGAAAGAATTAATGAAATAAAAGTCTTGACAAAGCGCACAAAACTGTATAATATGTAACCCATAAAAACAAAGGCGTTTTTACCGGATCGGTAAAAGCGCCTTTTTCTATTATCAAAAATTCCTGCCCGGAACGTAGAATGGAGGAGCAAAATGATCAGACTGGAAAATGTATGTAAGAATTTCGGAGATCTCCAGGTACTGAAAAATGTAAATCTGGAAGTAAAAGAAGGCGAGAAACTGGTTATCATCGGACCCTCCGGTTCCGGTAAATCCACCACCGTGCGATGCATGAATTTCCTGGAGGAGCCCACTAGCGGAAATGTGTACATAGACGGACAGAAGCTGACCCATGCGAACAAGACCAAGATCATCCGGGAGTCCATATCCATGGTATTCCAGCAGTTCAACCTGTATCCGCATATGACGGTATTGAAGAATCTGACCATAGCACCCATGAAGCTGCATCACAAGAGCAAAAAGGAAGCCGAGGATCTGGCTTATCATTATCTGGATGTGGTAGGACTTAGGGATAAGGCTCATGTGTATCCCACAACACTTTCCGGTGGACAGCAGCAGAGAATCGCCATAGCGAGAGCCCTGTGTGCACAGACGAAGATTATTCTCTTCGATGAACCGACTTCCGCACTGGATCCGGAGACAATCCAGGAAGTACTGGATGTTATGATCAAGCTGGCTAAGGAAAACATCACCATGGTAGTGGTTACTCACGAGATGGGATTTGCCAGACAGGTGGCAGACCGTATCGTATTCATGGCAGACGGACAGATCATTGAGGAAGGCACGCCGGATCATTTCTTCGACAATCCTTCCAACGAACGTGTAAAACAGTTTCTGGGTAAGATCATTCGTTAGGACATCCGGAAGGGACAGCGGGAAGCTTCCCGTATTCATTTTCAACGGTCTGACCACGGAGCCAAAATTCGCAGCGTGTCAGTCAGAAGGCTTCGTGTTTAGATATATAACTATTCAGAGCGATACAGCCATCACGGATGCTTTTTACAGATCCGGCGGGAATAGTTAGAGATCATGCAAAATAAAAGGAGGAGAATGTTATGAAAAATCTTAAGAAATGGACTGCATTGGCAGCAGTCATGGCAATGACTGCAACTTTATTTACCGGATGCGGCAGCACTGATGCCCCCGCTTCCGGGGCAACAGCACCTGCAGCGGAAAGTACCGCAGCAGCAACCACAGAAACAGGAGCGGAAGCTCCTGCAGCAGACGGCGAGCTGGCAGCAGACGTACAGGCAATCGTAGACCGTGGTGTATTGAGAGTCGGCGTTAAAAATGCAGTAGTAGGCTTTGGCTTCCAGGATACCCTGACCGGTGAGTATTCCGGACTGGAGATCAGCCTGGCTGAGAAGATCGCAGAGAGCCTTGGCGTGGATGTAGAGTTCACCGCCGTAACCGCAGCTACAAGAACCGAGCTTCTGGATTCCGGCGATATTGACTGTGTACTGGCTACTTTCACCATCACCGATGAGAGAAAGCAGAGCTGGGATTTCTCCACTCCTTATTTTACAGACTATGTAACCGTACTGGTAGAGGATAAGAGCGGCATCAGCTCCCTGGCAGACCTGGTAGACAAGAAGGTCGGTGTATCCTCCGGATCCACTTCCGCAAAGGCACTGGTAAAGGCTATGATCGATGCAGGCCTGATCGATGGCAGCGGCTTTGATGCAGATACCTTTGATCCCGCACTGTGGACTACCGGAATCTCTTTCCAGCAGTATGATGACTACCCTGCAATCTCCACCGCACTGAGTGCCGGTGAAGTAGATGCCTTCTGTGTAGACAAGTCCATTCTGGCTATTTACAAGACTGACGGACGTTCCTACATCGACGACAAGTTCTCCCCTCAGGAATATGGCGTGGCTACCACCAAGGGTTCCGGCTTCTCTGCATACGTGGATGAACTGGTACAGGGATGGCTGGCAGACGGTACCATTGACAGCCTGATTACAGAGAACGGATTAGAGTAAAAAAGAAAAAAGTAACTGGGAGGAAACACTATGTCTGGTATTATTTCAGCAAGAGCCTGGGGCAAGGTCTGGGCGTACAGGAGCACATTCCTGTTAGGACTTCTGAATACTGTGGAGACAGCATTTTTTGCGATCCTGTTATCGCTGGCACTGGGTGTGATCTTTGGCCTGATGGCTACCAGCGGAAAAAAGGTATTGCAGATCATCAGCAGAGTCTATGTGGAGATCATGCAGAATACACCGATTTTGCTTCAGCTGTGTTTCTTCTACTATGCGCTGGCTTTTTCCGGTCACAGTATCGGAATCCTGCCGACAGGTATCGTTGCACTGGGCGTATACACCGGAGCCTATATGGCCGAGGTGGTGCGCGCGGGCATCGAGGCCGTCCCTAAGGGACAGTTCGAGGCGGCTGTGTCCCAGGGATTCACTTATGTGGAGCGGATGTATTATATTATCCTGCCCCAGAGCATCAAGATCATTCTGCCGCCCATGGTGAACCAGATCGTAAACCTGATCAAAAATACCTCCTGCCTGTATATTATCGGCGGAGCGGATCTGATCTCGCTGACTTACAGCTTTGTCACCGGTGAAAATACCGGTGGAGCCTATGCTCCGGCCTATCTGGTCAGTGGACTGTTATTTTTCGTTATATGTTATCCCCTCTCCAAGACAGCCAGTGTCTGGGAGATCCATCTGAAGAAAAGAGACCAGCGGGTGACATTTCAGAGAACAGAAGGGACGGTGACGGACAATGAGTAACCTGGAAGCAAGCTTTTCCATACTGGGACAGAAAGGTGTTATGGCCTACATTCTCAAAGGTACGGTATTCACTCTGATCATTGCCCTGATCGCTGTTGTGCTGGGAATCGTCATCGGTTCGGTACTGGCCCTGTGCAGAAACTACTGCACAAGCAAAAAGACGAAAATATTTGGCACGATTGCCACCGTATACATAGAAGTATTTCGAAATACACCGTTGCTGCTGTGGATCTTCATATGCCTGGTATTCTGCCCCTGTCCGGAGCTGTTCAACCGGAAACTGTTCGGGCTGACCACAGTAGAGACCAAGCTGTTGTTCAAGGCAGCAGTTGCTCTGATCCTGTTTACCTCTTCCGTTATTGCGGAGATCATCCGCGGAGGACTGAATTCCATCGCACATGGACAGTTTGAAGCCGGTCACGCACAGGGATTCAATGTGGTACAGGTCATGATCTATATTATTCTGCCGCAGGCTTACCGCAATGTCATTCCTACCCTGTTGAGTCAGGTAATCACCACCATCAAGGACTCTTCCTATCTGGCAAATGTGGCGACCATCGAACTGATGGCCCGGACCAAACAGCTGCTTTCCGCAGCCAGCCGTTACAATGGTACTGGCAATGTAAACGTATCGGATGTATTTGTGCTGTTTGGTGTAGCTGCATTGATCTATTTTATCATCAACTACACACTGTCCTGCGTGGTACGTACCATGCAGAAACGGCGGAAGAGACCGGTACGTGTGACCGCAGATTAAACGAGAAAAGAAAAGAGGATATCCATGGAACAGTATGTGATCACGATTTCAAGACAATTCGGAAGTATGGGACGTTCCATTGCCAGGGAACTGTCCGAAATACTGGGAATAGAATTCCTGGACAGAGATATTGTGGAGGCTACGGCGAAGCGCATGGGCCTTCCGGTATCTGTCATCAGCGATGAAGAAGAGAGTATGAAGTCTACTTTCTTCCGGAGGCAGTATCCGCTCGGAATGGGAATGTCCAGCCTCAAGGATGAGATCTTTCTTACCCAGAAAAATATCATCCGGGATTTCGCAGCCAAGGGATCCTGCATCATTGTGGGACGCTGTGCGGACTATATTCTGGAGGATATCCCGAATCATCTGAATGTGTATGTCTATGCCCCCGATGAGGCAAGGCTGAAAAACTGTGTGGAGAACCTGCAGATGGATCCCCAGACGGCAAAGAAAATGATGCGGGATGTGGATGCTGCCAGAAATCGTTACCACAAAGCCTATATTCCCGGCTGGCAGAGCGTTTTCGACCATAAGGATCTCATGATCGACAGCAGCCGATTCGGCATCGACGGCACAGCAAAGATTCTGGCAGACATTGTTAAAAACCAGTGGGGCTGACGGCCCACAGATTTTTGATCTGCGGAGACAGCGTGTCATAATCCCAGGTGCGGGAAGAATTGCTTACCCGATTGGGATCTTTGACGCAAAAGCCTGTGTCATCATAATCATAGAGCAGGATATAGTGGCCGGAGGTGGTGAAATCCCCCGGTCGCATGCTGCATACGATAAGTTTGCCCTGATCCAGGGCTGTTTTCATGTTGTTTTCACCCAGGGGAAGTTCCTTGCCGGACAGGCCGAGGGCAGGAAGCCCTTCGGTCCACAGGGACCAGCTGGTGCCATTTTCCGTATAATAACCGTTCTTTTCACAGTAGGAGGCAATCTCTCTCGGGGTGCCGTTCAAATCGTGGGTGAAATAAACATAGGCCATGGACAGACAGGTGGGACCACAGCCGGCGAGACCGATGATGCTATCACCGTAGGACTCGTAGCCCCAGCGCTTGTCCCATTGCAGGAGCAGAGGCACCTGTCCAATGAGAACATCGGAAGCAAGATCGATGGACCGTCCCAGATAATTTTGTCTGTTGGGGTAGTCTGCTACGAAATCCGCGGCTTCGGCATTATTTTGGGCAAGATCGGCCAGTGCTTCCGTGATGCTTACGGTATCTGCGGTGGTAGAGAGACTTCCGGCAGCGTCAGATTCATTTTCTTCCCGCAGTGCAGCAAAATCATATTGGACAACCGGCAGATCATACCGGGCAGTCAGCTGATAATACAGATGATTGACGGCAGGAAGAATCTCATGGCCGTAATCCTGCCAGAAAGAGACTGCGGTCAGGAGCAACACGATGGCAAATGAGACCCGGAGGAAGCAGACTATGCGTTTTCTTCTGCGGATCGCCCGCTTCCTGCGGAGCATCTCCTGCCTGGAAATTCTGCGGCGGCGTTGTTGCACCGGAACCTGATAAGCTGCATTTGCATTCATAGAAATCCCTCCCGTTAGAACCTTTTTTGACAAAATAACCGTCTTTTCTATAGAAGAGTATAAAGGATTGTCCCATAAAAAGTCTTTTAAGCAGTTTTAAGCTTTTTGACAGATATCTTTAAGAATTCATGAAGATATGTTACAATAAAGCATGGACCAAAATCATTCGGAAAGGGGAAGAGACCGATGATCAGGAGAAAATATGTTCCGCTGCGCATTGTGCAGCCGGGGATGATGATCGATCAGGCAATCATAGACCGTGCAGGCCGTGTACTGATCGCCAGACGTACCCGACTGGAGGATTTCCATATCGATGCGCTGAAGAAAATGGGGGTTACAGGAATCTATACCTGTGAGGGTACAGAGGATGTGAAGCCGGCGGATGCGGACAAGCCGCAGGAACTGCCGGAACCATTACAGAAAAAATATGAACAGGTGAAGGTGAAGGATCCTGCCAAGGTACAGATCTCAGAGAGCGTGCGAAGCCGCGTGGCACAGGGAGTGCAGTATTTGTATCAGGATACGCAGTCACCGGATTTTACCAATGCTTCCCGGAGTATTACGGATGACCTGCTGCGGGCTATTGAGGATAATGATGCAGTAGCCGTGGATATCGGTGCATTGAAGATCAGTGATGAGTACACTTTCAAACATAGTGTGGATGTGGCAACGATGTCCATGATCGTGGCGCAGAAATACGGACTGGATGACAAGCAGGTCTACGAGATCGGAATCGCAGGACTTTTACATGATATCGGAAAATCAAAAATACCCAATGAGATCCTGAATAAGGCGGCGCGGCTGACGGATGAAGAGTTTGCCATTATGAAGCAGCATTCCGTGTACGGATATCGTATTCTGCAGTCTAAGGAAGATCTGTCCATGGAGATCAAGCTGGGTGTGTTACAGCATCATGAAAAAATGAACGGAAAAGGATATCCTATGGGGATCACAGGGGACAAGATCGACCTGTTTGCCAGACTGATCTCTGTGTCGGATATTTATGATGCATTGGTGACGGAGCGGCCGTATAAGAAGCCGTTTTCTCCCAGAGATGCCGTGGAAATGATCATGTCCATGACGGAAGAGCTGGATATTACAGTTATGCGGTGCTTCCTGGAGAGCGTTATTCTCTATCCGGTAGGCACAGATGTGGCATTGAGCAACGGAGAGACCGCCCGTATTGTGGAGAACGTTCCCAATGCGGTGCTGCGCCCCAAAGTTCTGGGTCTCACCACCGGCAAAGTGTACGACCTCGCCAATGATGTGAAATGCGCGAATGTAATTATATTGTAAATTGAAATTTAGCGAAATATCCCCGTAGCCCTTGGCAG
>NZ_QUIU01000008.1:0-135139 GCF_003480225.1 Clostridium sp. AM34-9AC | reverse complement strand
GTATGCGGTGCCATGTCGAAGATGTTTGTCGGAGGATGTTGATATTTTCTAGAAAAGTGCTGAAAGGCAGGGGGAAAGCGGACACGATGTCCGCGTCAGCCGATTGTCGACATGGATGTCGACTGTAGGCGGCCCCGTCATGACGAGAACTACTCATCACTTTTCGTAGAAAATTCACATCCGGAGACCTTACATCGAGACATGTGTATCGCATGCTCCGGGAGTTCGTCTGGTTTAAGGCTCCCTCCGCTACGAACCATGCCTATTCATAAGATTGTCAGCAAGGAACGCTGTCAATCTTATTTCATAGACGGCTGTCGCCGTATAAAAATAGAGTGAACCAGTCTCGCTTGTGCGCAAGCGCCCATCGAGGTGTTCCACTCTATTTTTGCATGGCTCGTAGCTAGGCTAACTTTCTATTTAGCAGGAGATTTCTTCCGGGCTTTCACAACATACACAATGGCGATCACCACATCCGCACAGTAGATAAAACATCCGATCCCCATGAAGATGGCACCCGGCAGGGAGACAAGCCTTTCTTTGCGCATGCGAATACTGCAGCCGATGGAACTGATGCCGGTGAGCAGGATCGTCAAAAGATCAATGAGTACTGCCCACAGGAGAAAGCCGATGCCCCAGACACTCATGGCAAGTCCGATGAAACCTAGGATAAAGTGCATGATATAAGCAGGAATCTGAATTCCTTTGATGATCAGGTTCATCCGGGCAGCCTGCCCTGCAGTCAATTTTCCCCTGGCGGTCTGTACCGCATTGACGATTACGATGACAAAGGAATACAGGTTATAGATGACTGCGATGATAAGCAGGACAAGCAGGGAGATATCCGTGGTATCCTCTGGCAGTACGCCTACAAACAGGAAGAAGACAGCAAGAATCAATACATAAATATAAGGATAGATAATTACAGGTATCATTTTCAGATATTTCAAAAATTCGTTCATGACAATTCCCCTCTCATAATAACAATGCTTGTAAAAAAATGACAAAAAGAGTATAGCAAAAAAACATAAAATGTGCAAAAAAAGATATTGCTTTTTTGGAGCGCCGCGTATATACTCTCAACGATAGAAATAACAGGAAACACTGATAAATTCAGTGCTTGCGGTTGATTTGAAAAATGGAGAGGTTATTACCATGACAAAAGACCTGACAAAAGGCAGCCCCATGAAACTTATCATCAGCTTTGCTGTGCCGTTATTATTCGGATTTTTATTCCAGCAGTTCTATAATCTGGTAGATACCATGATCGTAGGACGGTTTCTTGGTGTGGATGATCTGGCAGCAGTAGGCTCTACCGGCTCCATCAACTTCCTGGTCATCGGTTTCTGCATGGGTGTCTGCAATGGATTTGCCATCCCCGTGTCCCATAAATTCGGTGCCGGAGATTATGTGGGCATGCGCAAATATGTGGCCAACTGTGCCTGGCTGGGACTTGCCTTTTCCGTCATCATGACCGTGGTGACGGCGATCCTGTGCCGGGACATTCTGGTATGGATGAAGACGCCCGCCAACATCATTGACGGGGCGCATAACTATATTTTCATTATATTTATCGGTATTCCCACGGTATTCCTGTACAACATCGTGGCAGGCGTGATCCGTGCAACCGGCGACAGCAAGACTCCTGTGGTATTCTTAGTGCTGTCTTCCATTATTAATATTGTGCTGGATCTGTATTTTATCATATCCCTGCACATGGGCGTGGCGGGGGCAGCCTGGGCAACGGTGATCTCCCAGGGAGTCTCAGGTGTGGCATGTCTGGTCTATATGGTGAAAAAATTCGAGATCCTGCGAATCCACAGGGAAGAATGGAAAGTGGACGGACATATGATGATGGTGTTGTGCGGCATGGGAGTTCCTATGGGGCTACAGTATTCCATTACCGCCATTGGCAGTGTAATCTTACAGACTGCAGCCAATACCTTAGGTTCTGCGGCAGTTGCGGCCATGACTGCAGGCGGCAAGATCGGTAACTTCTTAGCCTGTCCTTTTGATGCCATGGGTTCCACTATGGCAACCTACGGTGGACAGAACGTGGGAGCCGGCAAACTGGACCGTCTTGGCAAGGGACTTAAATCCTGTGTACTGTTGGGGGTAGGATACTCTGTGATCGCATTTTTGATTGCAGTATTTTTCGGCGGTCCGCTGGCGCAGCTGTTCGTGGACGGCGGCGAGGCAGAGATCATTGCCAACGTGTGTGCTTTTCTGTTATGGAATACGGCATTCTATATTCCGCTTGCACTGGTGAACATTGTCCGTTTCCTGATCCAGGGTATGGGTTTCCCGAAATTCGCCATTTTAGCAGGTGTCTTCGAAATGATCGCCAGATCCTTGGCAGGCTTTGGACTGGTGCCAATCATCGGCTTCACCGGGGTATGCCTGGGCAGTCCCATTGCCTGGATCATGGCGGATGCATTCCTTATTCCGGCTTATTTCCATGTGAGTAAGGTGCTGCAAAAGAGGATGGTGCCGCAAACGGATGTCCCACAGGCAGTTTGACGATACGCCGGTCGTAAGTCACCAGACCGTTCACCTCTTCTTCCACATCGGAGAGCTGCGTATATACCGCACCGCTCAAGCCCTTTGAGATCAGAGGAAATAATTGTCTGGAAAATAACTGCTTTAGGGCAGCAGCCATCTCCTCCGGGGTGTCATATTTCTGATATCCGTAGACCCGGTCCACACTGGAATGCCCGTCGATGTGACAGGCGTAGCCACCATATTCCGAGATAACGAAAGCCCTTTTTTCATCCAATTTTACCTGTAACGGACGGAAGTAGTTATGAATACTGCGGAAATCCCCGCCTTTCTGGTCGAACCAGCCGCTGGCATGGTCTATCGGACGGGTGGGGTCTTTTTTTGCCACCATTTTCGCAATACGGGCAGCATCGAACTGTCCCCAGCCTTCGTTGAAGGGCACCCATACGGCGATGGAAGGGACATTGTACAGGTGATCTATGGTGTCAAGACATTCCTGTTCCCAGCTTTTCCGGCCTTCTTCCGAACCACGGGAGAACAGCTCATAATGATTATCCTTCGTGTGGGCGGACATGTGGGGGAACAGTGTGGGCATATAGCATACCCAGGGCATATGATAGGTAGAGCCGCCGCTGACCATATCCTGCCATACGATCATGCCCAGACGATCGCAGTGATAATACCAGCGCAGAGACTCGAGCTTGATATGTTTCCGGAGCATATTGAAGCCCAGCCCTTTTGCGAGGCTGATATCATAGACAAAGGCCTCATCGCAGGGAGCAGTCATCAGCCCGTCGGACCAGTAGCCCTGATCCAGGATCCCGTGGAGAAAATAGGGCTTGTGATTCAGACAAAACCGCAAAATTCCCTTGGAATCCTTTTCGACTGAGAAACATCGCATGGCAAAATAACCATCCACAGTATCCTCATCGGCGTTCAGGGTAAAAGGATACAACCAGGGGTGTTCCGGGCTCCAAGACTTGAAATTTACCGGCTCCGGTGCATCAGCAGGATCCGTTGCAGAATAGGTGACGCTGGCGGGAAAAGAAAGCACAACCGTGGTATGCGTGAGCCCAAAGGAATCCTGTTGCTCAGAAATTTTACGTACACGCATCTGCGTGAGTGAACCGGTATTTTCCTGTGCGAGGGTTCCGTCGCAAGAGGGGGCACTTATCCGGAATTCCAGATGGTTGAACGGCTTCGGAGAACACAGAACGAAGGTTACGGAAGCCTTGTTGTACTCGGGGGTGATCTTATAATTGATCACATAGTTTTTCGGAACCCATTCGTACCAGACACTCTGCCAGATGCCGCTCTGGGCGGTGTAGAACATGCCGCCGCGGTTCAGGGTCTGCTTGCCTCTGGTGGCATAACCGGTGTCAGTCAGATCCCGGACTTTTACATAGAGAGATACCGGATCTGCGTTTACATATTCTGTGATGTCTAAGGAAAAAGGAAGGTAGCCGCCACTGTGAGTGCCAAGCTTCTTTGTGCCGAGGAAAACGGTTGCTTCCTGATCTACCGCGTCAAAATGCAGAATGCAGCGCATAGTTTCCTCTTTTTGGGAAAGCTCTTCCGTGGAAAAAGAAAGTTCCCGGTGGTACCACAGGTACTCCGTGGGTTCCAACCGTCTGTGAACTCCGGAAAGCAGGGCTTCCGGCGAAAAAGGCACCCGGATGGAACCCTGAGCGGTAAAATACGCAGAATCTTCCGAAGAACTACTCCCATCTGCGGGCACAAAAGCATATTCCCAGAGACCGTTCAGCATATGGTAATCCGTTCGTTTCATTTGCGGACGGGGATATTCCGGCAGGATATCGTCATAGGAACCGGAGCGCATCATCATTTCACCCCAGGGAGTATAGAGGGAATGCAGGATGTCTTCCGGGTGCGCCTGATTCAGATTCGCAGCAGCATCTTTTAAGTTCATGCGAAAACCTTCTTTCCTAAAATAGATTATTTATAGTATACTACATTTGGAAGTATAGCACATGAAAAATGATACGATTCTTTGAGAAAAAAGTTCGTATAAGCTATGCGTAAATTCTAAAAAGAGGTTATACAGATGAATATACTGACTGTTGACAATATTACCAAAAGTTATGGAGTACGCAAGATTTTTGACGGAGCCTCCTTTTTCCTGCAGGAAGGGGAAAAGGCCGGAATCATTGGTATTAACGGAACCGGAAAATCCACTTTGCTAAAAATGATTGCCGAGCTGGAGGAGGCCGATGACGGTACCGTGATCAAGGCAAATCACTGTCTGGTGCGTTACCTGCCCCAGAATCCGGAGTTCGCACCGGAAGAGACCGTACTGGAAGCGGTGCTTCGGGGCAACCGCATGGAGGAAAACGCCGGAACCATCGAGGCGGATGCCAAAAGCATGCTGACGAAGCTGGGCGTTACGGAATTTGACCAGCCCTGCGGGCAGTTGTCCGGTGGACAGCGCAAGCGTCTGGCACTGGTATCGGTACTGTTGTCCCCGGCAGAGATCCTGTTATTGGACGAGCCTACCAACCATCTGGACAATTCCATGTCTGACTGGCTGGAGGATCAGCTGCGCCGCCGCAAAGGCGCTATGATCATGGTTACACATGATCGTTATTTTCTGGACAGTGTCACTGACCGGATCCTGGAACTGGACAAAGGGAAGATTTATTCCTATGATGCCAATTATTCCGGCTATCTGGAACTGAAAATGCAACGGGAGGAGATGGCACAGGCCAGTGAGAAAAAACGCCTGAATATCCTACGCAATGAGCTTGCCTGGGTACAGCGGGGCGCCAGAGCCCGCTCTACGAAGCAGAAGGCCAGATTGCAGCGTTTTGAGGAATTGAAAAATGTGAAGGGACCCGTGACGGACGGCAAAGTGGAACTGACTTCCGCAGCATCCAGACTGGGCCGTACCACAGTAGAGATCGAGAATGTATCCAAAAGCTATGGCGATAAAGTGTTGATCCGTGATTTTACCTATCTGTTCGGCAAGGACGACCGGGTGGGATTTATCGGCCCTAACGGCAGTGGTAAGACCACGCTGATGAAAATGATCCTGGGTGAAGTGGCTCCGGACAGCGGACATATTGAGATCGGGCAGACCGTGAAGCTGGGATATTATGCCCAGGAGATCGACGACACCATGATGCATCCGGAACAGAGAGTCATTGATTATATCCGGGATGTGGCAGAATATATCACCACGGAGGATGGACAGATCACGGCAGCGAGAATGCTGGAGCGGTTCCTGTTTTCCGGGGAAGACCAGTACGGACAGCTGGGAAAACTGTCCGGCGGAGAGCGGCGCAGACTGCAATTATGCAAGGTACTGATGGGGGCACCCAATGTCCTGATTCTCGATGAGCCTACCAACGATCTGGATATTGCCACCCTGCAGGTACTGGAGGATTATCTGGATACCTTCCCAGGCATCGTCATCGTCGTGTCCCATGACCGGTATTTTCTGGATCGTGTGGTCCGCAGGATCTTCGCCCTGGAGGATACCCGCATGGTGCAGTATGAGGGCGGTTACACAGATTATGCCAATAGGAAAGCTGCGGAGGGGAACACAGAGAGCACAGGAACGGCGGCAGCATCCCAGCCGAAGAACGCCGATGAGGAAACTACTTCTAAAAACTGGAAAAACGGACAGAAACGCAAATTAAAATTCACTTACCAGGAACAGAAAGACTATGAATCCATTGAAGGCGAAATGGCAGCATTAGAGGATAAAATTGCAACTTTGGAAGCGGATTTTTCAAAATATGCCAGTGATTTTGTGAAGCTGAATGAACTGACAAAAGAAAAAGAAGCTGCGGAACAGCAGCTGGAGGAAAAAATGGAACGCTGGATGTACTTAGAAGACCTGGCAGCAAGAATTGCGGAGCAGTAGAGATTAGTTTAGTGGATAGTATAAAATAAAATGAAGTATCTTTCTGGACAGAAGTTAGTTGAAATCTACAATATATTTGGCCTGTCTAGAAAGTATGGAAATGAAAGCAGTTGGGTGGTATTTGGATGAATTATTGGAATATGTCATTGCTAGTAATAGATGTGATGAGTTATTGCGTTATCTGTTTAGTTTAATAGAGATAAGTTTAGGGATTTTTTAAAACGGAGAACTCTCGGAGATATTAATAACCAAAAAGGCAGGTAGAAGCATATGCGAATTGAAGATATTCAAAGAATGGCCCATGACATTCTGGAAAAAGGCAGCATAGAAAATGATTATATTGAATATAAAAAGTCTGCGACTTTTAAAGATAAGATATTAAAGACAATCTGTGCATTTGCCAATAATTACATGAATAGAGAGATTGGTTTGCTGTTTATTGGAATAGAGGAAGTAAATGATCCAAAGACGGGAGAAAAAGCCATTCCGAAAAGACCTATTTATGGTATAGAAGAATCGTTGATAGAAAGTACAGAAAATTCGTTGAAACAATTATTGGCGAATATTTATCCTAAGGTGAGTTATCATCTGATTACAGATGTTGTTGATGATAGGAATTATATTATTGTAGCAGTAGAACCGGGAACTTCCGGACCTTATCAGACAAGTGATAAGGCAGAAAGTGACAAAGATATTTCATTAAAAGCCGGTAGATACATCAGAGTAAAAAGAGATAGCCGTTTGCCAAATTTTAAAGAGGAATATGAATTGTTACGTAAATTTGCTCATGATGTATTCAGCTCCAATTTGAATGAGACAGCAACTCTGGATGATTTGAGTTACGAATATATGAAGGAGTACTTGATTTCTACAAATGCTAGAGAAGATATCAGAAATCAGTCCAAACTGGATATGGCAAAAAGTATGGGATTAATTAGTGAAAGTGAATATGGTGGGTATCGTGCGAAAAATTTTGCTGTATTAATGTTTACAGAGAAACCAGATAAATTCATACCTTATGCTCATGTGGAAATAATTAGGGAAGCTATTGGAACGGATAAGATGGAAGCTAAAATTTTTGATGGTCCGATTTGGATACAGGCAAAGCAGGTTAGTCGATATTTTAAGGACAATATTATGGCTTCCTATACTGTTAGGGATAGCGAGACGATAGAACATAGAATCGTTTATAATTGGCCATTAACGGTTTTTGAGGAACTGGCAACAAATTGTATTTTGCACAAACAGTATGAGTCACCTAATTATATCGGTATTTATATTTATAATGATAGAATAACATTTGTGAACCACAATCGGCCTGTGCCTCCTGTTACAATTGAGGCAATGAATAAAGAAACCCGATTTGATGATCGGCAGTATTTGAATCCGGAGCTAAAAGAAATGTTTTTTGCACTGGATTTGATAGAGTCATATGGTTCGGGAATTCGACGTGCGAAGGATGCATTAAAAGAGAATCATTCACCGGAATTGCAATTTTTGCCGGATAACGACACTGATGATTATACAATGGCAGTGGTCATGATTAATGATGAATTTGCAGCTATTCGTGAGGAAGAGCAGAAGAGTTCGGATGTCACCAAAGAAATTACCAAAGAAATTACCAAAGAAATTACCAAAGAAATTAAGAAGTTAATGAAAGAAAATCCGGCAATTAGTGCTAATGAAATAGCAGAGATGCTGAATGTGAAAGCAGAGGCAGTGCGCTATCGAATTAAATTGATGAAGAAATCTGGAGAAATTATAAGAAAAGGTGCTACTAAAGCCGGTGAATGGGAAGTAATTGAGTAAAATAAAAAATTGACAACTAAAATGAAACAAATATTTATCTGCTTTGTGTAGTGCTTATGATTAGGAGAAAGGGTATGGCATGGGTTGAATTTAATAATGATGTATATTCGAGAAATAAAGTAAGAGTGTCAAAAGTTATTATTGCCATTATATATAAAATGAGAGCCAAAAACTATGTAAAGGACACGTAAGATGATAATAGATACAGTAGAAATTTCGAATTTAGGATTATGGGAAAATTTATTTTTAAAATTTGATAAAAGTATAAATATAATACAAGGGGAGAATGGGGTTGGGAAAACAACTTTACTTGCACTATTGTATTCATTATTTCACGATTCTGGAATAATCAAATTTACGAATAAAAATCAAGAAGCATATATATGTATGAATTTGCATGATTCCAAAGAAAAATTAGTTTTAAAAAAGGTATATAAAAAAGGACAATCTGGATATTTTGTATCATCTTTTGCAGATATAAAGAAAATTGCAAGAATGGAAGAAAACAAGGTGTTTATTTTTAGTGGAGAATTTCTGGATTATGATTGTCAATTGAATACTAAAATGATAAAGAATGCGATGAAATTATTAAAAAATGTTGATATGGAAAGGTATTTTTCTTTGGCATATGAAGGGGTATATATGTCTCAAGGTCAACAAAGCGTTATACAAATTTTAAATTTGCTATATCTTATTCCTTCAAATAGTATTTTATTATTAGATGCACCTTTTGCTAAAGTGGATTCAAAAATTAGAAATAATTTGATAGAAGTTATGAAAAGATTAAAAGATGTTCAAATTATTTTAACTACCACTATAACTGAAGAAACAGAAGAAAATGTAATATACTTGATAAGAACCTGCAAAGATATAATATCTACTCGACCTCAATTTGATTATAATAAAATTTTTAAAAATAATATGAAGCAAATAATGAGGGGGCAAGAAAAAAACGAAGAAGGAAAAATAATTGTAAAGTATATGTTAAATCAGGAAGTGAAGGAAACTGAAAAGAGAAATATAGAGTATAAGGAAATAAAGGGTAGTAGTCCAATAAACGCTATAATTGATGTTGCTGAGATATACATTAATGCTTTTTTAAATAGTCGTGTCGTTGGTATAGGAACAATAAAGTGGGGGATAAGTGATAAAAGAATAGTGAAGGGAGTAAAATTATCTAAAGATGATCAGGATGTTATAAGTAGAAAGATAGCTGAAAGAGTCGGACAGATGAAACCATATGTAAGCTCAGATTGTGTTGAAGTTATATTTCAAAACATAGCTGACGAGAGCAAGATTATTGAGGAGTTGTATGTTGTAGAAGTAGTAGTAAAAAGTTGGACAAATGACATTTTATTTTCTACGTCCAAAGGAGAGGTATATATAAAGACAGAAGGTGGAAAGAAAAAATTAGATGCATATGGAATTCAGGAAGAACTGAGAGGACGTTTGAATGGATTTTAAAATATAAAATAATTTTGCATATTGTGTTTACTTTGAAAAATAGCAATGCCCAAGAAAAAGATTTCAGAGCATATAATACAATACCAGAGAAACCAAAGAGCAGATTTCAGAAGTATGTAACGAAAAGGTAAACGGATTGATTAAAACCTCTAAGTAAGGCTTGATACCCACAAAGAAATTAGTTAAAGGAGCAGACAGAAAAAGTCTGTTCTTTTATTTATTTATCTGCTTTCTGTACTTTAACGGAGAAACACCAACAATTTTTTTAAATGAATCAGAAAAATAATTGCTGTTGTCATAACCGCATTGACCGGCAATCTCCATAATGGGCAGATTTGTATTAACAAGTAATGCCATGGCATGAGAAATTTTTATCCCTGTGAGGAAACGGGAGTAGGTGGTATCCAAACGGGATGTAAACAGTCTGGAAAGATAGGAATCAGACAGGTGTACTGCCTCTGCCGTTTCTCTCAGGGAAGGATCCTCTACATAGTGGCACTGAACGTAATGGATTGCATTTATTAAGGAAAAATGAGTTTCTTTCAGAATGACATCATTTTGGGAAGAAAACGTTTTTCCGCGTAATGCTGTTGCGAAAAATTGTATAACAAGTCCCTGAATAATGGTATTGGAGTAATTGTCATAATTATTCCATTCATGTTCTATAAGTTTAACGAGCTGATCGATTTGTTCGATGGCCTGTGGAGTGAGAGTAATGCTGATTTGGTCATAAAGCATATTAAAACGCTCCTGCCCGATTACGGAAATGATATATTCTGCCACGGATTCCCGAAATTTTATATCAATATTTTCATAGATTCCCTCAGAAATATAAGTAGTACGATGTATGAGATTTTTGTGAATGAACTGAATTGTGCCGGGATGTACAGTTACCGTTTTTTGAGGAGTAATGATGATACGGTCCCCGGAAATCATATAACCAATGCCGTACATATTTTCATAGGATGCAGCGGTATTCATAGAGTAATGGTTGTCACGTTTCTTATGATTTACCTTGAAATTGTAGTCTGGATGGATTGGTGCCGGCACGGTAATTCTCCTTATGCGTATTTAATGGAATAACAGCTTTATTTCTAAAATATATCAAAAAAACTGAAAAATCAAGCATTCTATCTGTATATACAGAGGTTTTCTTCAAAAAACTGATGTACCATTTGGGAGAAAAGAAGAGATGGTGTTTCCAGCATAATTTACGTTAAAGGAGAAGTACGAATGAAGCCTTTTATGACCACTAAAAATCCGAAGCTTTTGGATCCCATTCGAAAATATTGGTATCTTTGTTTCTTATATATAATTTTTTCTTATCTATTGATTCGGATAATTGTGATTGGAAGTAGTAAAATTGCTGACGCTACGGACAGTTTATTTGCCGGAGAAAAGGCTGCCTTGCTGGAGTTTATGATTCCATTTATTATTCTCATGCTATTGGGAGGGGCAATAGCTTTTGGCAAGAGTTATTCCAAGAATACCTTTAGTATCTGCATGCAAACAGATATACGCAATATGTTGGTGAGTAAGCTGGTAGAGATTCGGATTCCGTATTTCGATACAGAAGGAACGGGAACTTTAATGAATAAACTTTTGTCGGATATGTACCAGACGGAGGCATTATTTGCGGAGGGCATCCCGGAGCTTTTCGTAGCGATAATTACTATAATAACTGTGTGCAGTTACATAGGATTACAAAGTGTACGTCTGTTGTTGGTGACAATGATCTGCTATCCGTTGCTGTTTTGGAGTGCAGGGAAACTGACCAAAATGGTTGGGAAAATAGCCGTAGTGCGCAGGCAGTTGTATGATGAATTGGAAAATTCTGCTTATGATGTAATTCAGGGGATTTCAGTGGGCAGGACCTTTCATTTATATGAACTCCAGAAGAAACGCATTTTTGATATAGCAGATGAGATTGTGCGGAATGAGTCACGCCGAACCAAGGTGCTGGCAATGAATTTTGTTGTGGGGGATTTGGTGCGATGGATACCAAAACTCTGCTGTTATTTGTTCTGCATTTATGAGGTCTGTCATGGAAGGATGACTGTTGGCACAATTTTAGCCTATGCAATGCTGCTGGATCAGATTTCAAAACCTATGGGAAATATCCCGGGTCAGATTGCTTCTATCCGAGAGTACAGTATTTCTATAAAAAGATTACAGGAGATTCTTGATCAGGAAGAGGAGGTGTCTGGAAAAGGCGTTTTTGCGCCTGAAGGTGAGATCGTCCTGGAACTTGAGCATGTGAATTTTGGGTATTCAGAAGAAAAGCAGATTTTGAAGGATATTAGCCTGACCATAAAAAGGGGCAGCAATGTGGCATTTATCGGTAATTCTGGTGGAGGTAAGTCTACCGTTATGAAGATTTTGTTTGGTTTTTATTATCCACAGGCCGGGCAATACCGTATTTATGGGCACGATTTTAGAGAATGGGATATGAATGCACTGCGCAAACATATCAGTCTGGTGTCCCAGAATGTGTTTTTGTTCCCCGGAACGATTGCCCAGAATGTGGCGTATGGTAAGATTGGTGCTGCCAGAGAAGAGATCATAGAGGCTTGTGAAAAGGCGAATATTCATAATTTTATTATGAAACTGCCTCAGGGTTATGACACAGAAGTGGGAGAGCGAGGGGCAAGATTGTCCGGAGGCCAGAAACAGAGGGTTTCTATTGCCAGAGCCTTTTTAAAGGACGCACCTATTTTGCTTTTGGATGAACCAACTTCCGCAGTGGATGTGGAGACGGAGCAGGAGATTCAGGTGGCTTTGAGAGAAATTTCACATAATCGGACGGTAATAACTATTGCACACAGACGGAACACTATTGCGGATGCAGACGAGATATATGTCTTTGAAAATGGGGAAATTGTGAGAAGGGAGGTACGGACAAATGGCATATAGTGATGTGATTATCAGACAGTGTGGACCCAGGGATGCGGACAGTGATAATGATTTACGCATCCTTTGGCGGATGTTGAAAATGATGAAGACAGGATTTATCAGATATCTTTTGGCTATTATATTCATGAGTGCAGCTTTGTCTGTTTTTGATATGATAACTGCACTCTTGTTCAAAAATATTATTTTTCGTGTAGAAAACTATGCACAGAGGAATATGTTTGCAGGACTTTTAAAGGAGGTGCTGCTGTGTGCAGGGATAGGATGTCTGATGCTTTTTATTTATGCACTGTCCTTTTATGTATATACTATGGAGGCAAAAAAGGGTGGCGCTGATTTACAAAAGGCCCTATATTCCAAATGTATGCGATTACCGTATTCTTATTATGAACAGACGGGCAGCAGCGAGTTCATGTCAAAGGTGATTAATGACTGTGAACGGGCCCAGGGTATCTATGGTTCTCGATTTCGGCGGGTATTGATGCCATTTTTGATGATGAGCTTTTATCTGACAGCAATGCTGATGCTCAGTTGGCAGGTGACGCTCTGCCTCTTTGGCGCCAGTGCTATACTGCTTGTGATAAACGGCTTGTTTATCGAACCCATGCAAAGAGTCAGTTGGAAAATGTCCACCATCAATGTATCCATTGCGGAACGAATTTCCAATATTTTGTCAGGCATAGAGCAGATTAAAATATTTTCCCTGAAATCTGTGATGGTAGAACAATATATCAAAGAAAATGAAAAGTATCGCAAAGAGCAAAACAAGAGGAACGTTATGTCTGCCAGGCTGGATGGACTGAATCAGATCTTTGAACTTCTTGGCTCGTTGGTGTTTATTGCGGTGGGGCTTGTTTTGGTCAGTCAGGGAATCACTACGGTGGACAGGCTGGCAGCAGTTTATTTGTTATACGGATCTATGAGCTGGAATTTGTTACAGGTGGGACTTTATATTCCGTCTATGGCAAATTATCTTGCAAATGCTAAAAGAGTGTTTGAGTTTCTGGATATGGAGGAAGAACCTGAACGCTATGAGAGTGTATCGGCGATTTCCTTCCAGGGAGATGCGGAAATCAGTATCCGGGATGTAACCTTTTCCTACGATGGCAGGCAGGATGTTTTGCAGCATTTCAATTTGGATATTCCCAAGGGAAAATGTGTGGCTCTTAAGGCAGAATCGGGGAAGGGCAAGAGTACCATTGCCAAGCTTATATTGGGCCTGTATCCTGTAAAGGAAGGAAAAATCTTTATCAAAGGAAAGGCTTATGAAGAATATCCTTTAGCAGAGGTACGGCAACTGATAGGTTATGTGCCTCAGGAACCATATCTTTATGACGTAAGCGTTGCAGAAAATATTCGCTATGGAAGGCCTGGCGCAAGTCAGGAGGACATTATCAATGCGGCAAAGCTTGCAAATGCACATGATTTTATTATGGAGCTGAAAGATGGATATGAGACTCGGGTGGGGGAACGCGGAAACCTGTTATCCGGTGGTCAACGCCAGAGAATTGCCATTGCCAGAGCTGTTTTGAAAGATGCACCTATCCTTATTTTGGATGAGGCAACCTCGGCATTGGATCATAACTCTGAAAAATTGGTAAATGAAGCATTGGACAGAATGATGGCGGGGCGGACAACGATTGTGATTGCTCACCGGGAATCCACGCTGGCCCATGCAGATCTGGTGGTAGAATTGTAATTATGATTCAAAACACGGAAAGTAGAAGTGTTATTGAAAGATACTGTGGAAGCAGATGAGAAAAAGAAAAGCTAGGGCGAAGAAAACTGACAGTCCGAAGTCCGGAATGTCAGTCTTCTGCATCGTCGGTAGCTGCCGCAACTGCGGATACCACGGAGGATACTACGGCGATCACTACTGCCAAAAGGATGATCAAAAGTCCGCCGGCTAAAAGTAAAAACATAAAGTACGCTCCTCTCTGAAATAACTTTACAGACACCCATATTATATCATTTTTCCTAAAAAAAACAATAAAAATCGGCATATAGTAGAAAAAATCACCAAAATGAAGTATAATAAAAGCATTCATCGGGACTGGTTTATGTTTTGAGGAGGGTGCCTATGACGTATCAGAAAGCAAAAGAGGAAATCATTGAATCTTCGCCGCAGAAAACAGATGCCGGAAAAGAAGAATTATATCTGTATTCTCTTAGAAAAATGGCGGAAGAAAATGTAGAAAATAACAGAACAGGGCTGACAAATCTGCATAATATCAATTCTTTTTTCTATCTGTGCGGTGAAATGATCAGGCAGCAGCCGGATAAAAAATACAGCGTCATAATTATGGATATTGTACAGTTTAAGGCTGTGAATGAGTTCTGCGGCAGAGACGAAGGAGACAGATTGTTAAGATTTATTGCGTCCTGCTTTGACTGGTATGAGAATAACAGACCGGATAGCTATGCCTGCCATATCAGAGCAGATATCTTTTGTTTATGTACAAGCTATGAGGAAGTAGAGGAACTGGAAATTATTGTGCGGGAGATCAGAAAAAAGATAACTGACTTTCCGTTCGCTTACCGTGTACAACCATCCTTTGGAATCGGAATCTCACCGGAGAGAGCTCCTGCCGTCAGCTATCTGAAAGATTGCGCCACGATGGCTATGAACAGTATCAAAGGCAAAGTATATCGGACATATGCAGTATTTGATGAAAAAATGCGTAGTCAGAAGATGCGAGAACGCCAGGTGGAAAATGATATCGTGTCTGCACTGGAGAACGGAGAACTACAGCTATATGTGCAGCCCAAGGTCGATATGAGGGACGGAAGAGTGATCGGAGGCGAGGCGCTTGTGCGCTGGAAGCATCCGGAAAAGGGGCTGGTGCCACCGGGAGAGTTCATTCCCGTACTGGAGAAAAACGGATTTATCATCAATGTAGATGAATATATCTGGGAGAAAGTGTTTGCTTATCTTGGAAAGCTGCGTAAGGAAGGCCGGACACTTATTCCCGTTTCCATCAATGTATCCCGATTGCATGCGTATGATGAGAAACTGACAGAGACACTGCTCCGTCTCAGGGAGGAATATGATGTTCTGCCGGAGTATGTTCCGCTGGAACTGACAGAGAGCGCATTCCTGGAGGACGAGGTTGGTATGTATCGCCGCATGGAAAGCCTGCGGGAGCGAGGGTTCCTGGTGTCCATGGATGATTTCGGTACCGGATATTCTACTATGAACATGTTAAAGAATCAGACATTGGATGAGATTAAGATCGATCGGGAATTCATCCGGGATCTGGAGAAAGATAAGAGTCAGATCATTATCCGCAATACCATTGCCATGCTGCAGCAGCTGGGAGTGCATATCGTCATCGAAGGCGTGGAAACGGAAGAGCAGAAGGAGTTCCTGTTAGGCTGTAATTGTACCGATGTACAGGGCTTTTTATTCTACCGGCCGATGCCGGTGGAGGAGTTCGACAAACTGCTTTGGCAGCAGGAACGGGAGCCGGATATGGCAAAATAGACAAAGACAAAATAGACAAATGCGCAGACCGCATTCTGACGGTTTTTTTGAAATTAACCTGACAGAATGCGGTTTTTCTTTGGCCATTCTTCCGAAAATGAGAAAATAGTTCCGGAGGCGTTGACAGATGCCACGGAAGGGAGTAATCTGCATATTACCCGACAGGTCAGTCGAGGTCAAAATTCTAAATATCAGGTCATATTCGACCAGGAATCACATAATGTATTAATTAGTGCAAAATGGATTATTTTGAGAAAAACCAACAGGAGGATGTATGGAGGAAAGAGAAAACAAAAGGGAAGAAACCGCCTCTGATGCAGAATTGCAGAGGCTGGTAGAAGATTTTATCACACAGAAACAGGTGCTTTTGATCCAGGTAAAAAAGGGTGTGTTGGGCAAGGAGGAATTTCTGCAGGAGGCAGGAAAACATATCGATCAATATTATCATTTCCCGGCAACGAAAAGGAAAAGACTTTTAAAATCATTTGAACAATATATTTTCGGTTATTCCAGACTGTCACCGCTCATGGATGACAAAAGCATTTCGGATATCCGGGTGGTGAGTCATGACTGTATCCGGATCAAGAGAGAAGGAAAACGTATGGATGCCGGAATTGCCTTTGCCTCGGAGAAGGAGTACCGGCAGTTTATTGATTATGTGGCAACCAGAAATCAGGTGAATATTTCTAACCTGAATGCGATCCAACGGTTTACGGATACAGAAAGTCATCCGGACTTTATCTTTCGTTTTACCTTATCCATGCCCATTGTCAATACCTACAGCGAACCTTATCTGTGTATCCGGAAGGTGCCGAAGAGTTTTCCCATGATGACAGAACTGGTGGAGAAAGAGATGCTGGACAGGAATACGGCAGAACTGCTGGTACAGAGGTTCCGACAGGGATCGACCCTGATCTGCGGAGGAAATTCTTCCGGTAAAACCACACTGTTAAATGCGTTGAAGGAGACGCTTCCGGATGATATGGCAATTCTGGTGGCACAGCAGGCGGATGAGCTGACCACACTGTTTCATCCGGATATGATGTTCCTTCATTCGCTTCCGGGAACCTCGGAAAGCAGTGTGAATTATGATTTAAAGCATATCAGCATAGCGGGACTGACGATGGATGTGGATTTTTTTATCATAGGTGAGGTGAAGGGAGGAGAAGCGCTGTATCTGTTGAATGCGGCATATACAGGACAGATCTGTGCGGCTACGGTACATGCACCCTCTGCGGACAGGGCACCGGAGAAGATCGTGGACTATGCAATGTATGACAGTCGTTATTCACGCAACGAATTAATGAAAATGATGGACTGCTTTCAGACCCTGGTGTTTATGGAACATTACCGGGTGAAGGAAATCTTTGCCTGCCTGGGGTGGAATGCGGAGAAAGAGAATCTGGAGTATGAGAGATTGTTTTGACCATTACATGAGAGGAGAAACTTATGATCATATACGTATGGATCTTTTGTTTAATATTTACGGGTTTTCTGCTTCTGTTTGGAAGGATACGGTGGGTGGAGACAGCAAAAAGCCTGCTGTCCCGGACGAAAAAAGGGATGGATCAGTCGGCAAGACTGCGGGTGTTGGAAAACCGGCACAAGCTGCAGGAGCTACAGCGTAACAATACCTGGATCTGCCGGGTGGCAGAATTTCTCTGTTATTGCGGTATGCGGCGCAGATTTCCGGCGTGCACCCCGGAGAAATGGATCGCAGGAAATCTTCTGGGAATGACGGTGATCTTTGGAGTGTTGCTTGGAAGCAGCGGGAAATTCCAGGTAGCTTTATTGGGAACAATGATATGCGGAGCCATGGAATATCTGTTCCTGAGCACACTGCGGGCAGAAGAATTGCGGGTGACCAATGAAAATCTGCTGAAATGTCTGAATTTTCTGGGAAATTACAGCCTGACAGCGGGAGAGATCACCATGGTTCTGGGTCAGGTGAGCCGTTATGTGGAGGAACCGTTAAAGGGAGCACTGGAGGAATGTGCCTATGAAGCACAGACGACCGGAGATAGTTCACTGGCACTTTTGTCCATGGCGGAACGAATAGAACATCCCAAGATAAAGGAACTGGCCAGAAATCTGGAGATCAGTATCCGCTATATGGCAGATCTGACCACACTGGTAGACAGCAGCAGACGTTCCGCAAGGGAGTATCTGCGTATGGAAGAGGAACGTAAAGGGATGCTTCGAGAGGCAGGTATCAATATGGCATTGCTTCTGGGAATGTCGGTATTCGCCCTGCTGACGGTGGACCGGCTGATCGATGTGTCGGTCTGGAAAATAGTATCCGGGACTTTACCGGGGCATCTGGCAGCAGGTATCTATGGACTGATATTGTTTCTGTTTTTGCGGAAACTGTATGGTTTTCGCCGCTAGTCAGGGAGGTGTGGAGAATGAGCTGGAGAGTTATCTGGATTCCCGAACTGTTGGGAGCGGTGCTGGGAGGAATTTTTGTGTTCCGGCTGGGTATGGGAACAATGCCGAAAATGGTGTTGCATGCCTGCGAGGAATTTACCGGAATGCTGCGGGAGAGCCGAAGGTATGAAAACTGGGTCACCGGAACAGAAAAGAAATTAAGGAAAAACGGTGCAAAATTTCACTATGGGAAGAAAATTACACCGGTAAAATACCTGCTGATGCGCCTGTTTCTTTTTCTTGGAGCAGTACTGGCACTGGGAACTATCGGCTGGGGATATGCACTGCTTGCGGCAATGGGACTGTATTATGTGCCGGAACTGTTATTGCTGTACCTGAACCGACAGGACAATCGTAAGATGATGCCGGATCTGCAGCTGATCTATCAGGCACTGGAGGTACAGACCTGTGCCGGAGTCTATGTAACGGATGCCTTGACGGAATGCTGCCAGAGCGTACGGACGCAGAGATTACAGCAGGCATTGATGGAACTGTCCGGAGATCTGGTCATACAGTCGGATCTGGTTACGGCTTTGTCTGACTTCCAACAGAAATTTGACAACCGTCAGATCGATGCATTGTGCATTACCCTGATCCAGGCAGGAGAGTCGGGTCAGGCGGTAGATCTGTTGAAGGACATGGGAGAGCAGTTGAAGGATATGGAACTTACGGTGCTTCAACAGCAAAAAAGTGCTCTGGACCGTAGTATTACTTTTTATCAGCTGGGAATGCTGGGGGCGGTACTGGGAATCATTTTATATGCCTGTGTGGGATATATGTTCCGGGCAGTGGTGCAATTCTGAAATACCAATAAAACAAAACAAGAAAGGGACAAAACATGAAGAATTTACAGAGAATCTGGAGAAAAGTAAAAGAACATGCCTTACGGCAGGAGCAGGGGATCGACGGGATCCTGGTCACTGTAGGTCTGTGTATTATTGCACTGTTATTGTGCGTGGTCATGAAGGACAGTCTGACAACGTTTATACAGACCATTGTAACAGCGATGCAGACCAAAGCGGCAGATATCCTGACAGGGGTATAGGATAGGAGAGAAGATGACGGAACGAGGGAAACAGCCAGGGAACATAGGAGAGCTGCTGACGATGGGCATGTGTGTGCTGGCACTGACGGTAGTGATGCTGAACTACCTGCAGAATGTGCAGCTGCTCCAGGCAAAAGAGAATGTAGGACAGCTGGCGAGGGCCTATCTGCTGAAAATGGAAACGGTAGGATACCTGGAACCGGCGGAGCAGGCACACCTCACGGCAGAACTGGAGACGGCAGGACTGACAGAGATCGATTATGAGGGAAGTACTTTGGAACCTGCAGGATATGGGGAACGCATTATCCTGCAGATTCACGGAAAGCTGGGCGGACATTATGAAATACGGGAAAAGAGAGTATCGACTGCCAAAAACTGAGAACCGGCAGGAGACAGGAAAAGCAGAAAGCGGACAGGTTTCCTGGGTACTGGGATTGTTTCTGATACTGTTTCTGGCAATTTTGTTGTATATGCAGCTGCAACTGGCAATGTACAAGGCATCCGCACGGTATCTGGAAGATGCATTGGCACTGTCCAATCTGGCATCGGCAGTCATTGATATCCGGGAGTATGGCAGCACACATAAGGTACATATCACAGATCAGGAACAGGCGTATGCGGGATATTGTTCTGCTGTCTGCGAAAATCTGGGATTAAATGAAAATTATGAAGCAGTAGGTCACAAGCTGATTTCCGGAAAGGTAGAGATACAAAATTACATTATCTATAATGTCACGGGAACAAAAGTGCAGGTGTGGGAACGAAACGGTGACGGTAGGATCCTGGAATGGGAAGGAACCCTGGGAGAAGTGAGGACTCCGGGGGGACAGACCATTGAGAATACCGGTGTGTACAGTGAGATCACATATCCGGTGGAAGGTTTTCTGGGAATTACAGTAACTGCTGAAAAAAGTAAGCTGGTAGATGTGGTCAGTGAATATATGGGAGAGGAAACGAATGAAAAAACGGAAGATGAGTCAGGCGTGGAAGAATAGAATCTGGAACGGAAGTATCCTGGCAGCGTTTGTGGCGGCTATGGCAGTATTTGTTTTTTTGCTGCAGACAGAAAAGAGAGTGCTTACGGAATACGAAAAAGAACAGGTATGCGTGGTAACGGCAGCAATTCCCAGGGGAGAAAAAATCTCCGCGGAAAATGCAGAGCAGTATATTACAGTCATGGAAATCGACAAAAGAATTGTGCCGGAGACTGCACTGAAAAGCACAGAGGCGGCAAGCGGAAGAATAGCGGCATATGGAGTGGAACAGGGGATGGTACTGACTACAGGCATGCTGCGGGAACTGTCGGAGATCACAGAACAGATGCGGGAACCTGTTATAGCCGGATTTCGCGCCGAAGATCTGTACCAGGTAGTGGGCGGTGTCCTGCGTGCCGGAGACAGGATCCATATTTATTGTGTGGAACAGGAGGAAGAGGAACAAAACGGGAAACTGTTGTGGGAAAATGTGTTTGTCCAACAGGTGTTTGACCGGAATGGAGCTGCAATCGGCGGTGATGATGGGACAACTCCGGCACAGAGAGTAAATATCTATATGGAAAAAGAAAGGGTGGCGGACTTTTATGCTGCACTGGCACAGGGCTCCTTGCGTGTGGTCAAGGCAGAGGATGCGGATAGGCAGGAGGAATGAGAATGCGGTATGGGAGATATCTGGCAGGATTACTCGTGCTGGGAATTGCGCTCCTGTTTTCGATACAGTCGGAAGCGGCAGCGAAAAAGACCATTTACAACAGTCCTTATGTTTCTTTCAGTCCGGATGGACGTGCATTTACAACCTGCGCAGGAGACCGGAATTATGTGTGGTATGCCCGGGATGACAGCACCACTGTGTATACGCAGATTTCTTCTTCGCTGAGAGATCCGGTAGTGGGAGAACATATTTATACAGAGAAACGGTATGGAGAAATCCCAGTGAGATATTGGAAAGTGGTCCACCGGCCGGGACAGTGTATTCATAATGGATATACCGGAAAAAACTGGCACGGGGTATCTTTTGGCAGACAAAAATGCATGCAGTATTATTATTCCGGCTGGAAAGCCTATTGTGCGGATTGTGGAGAAGCCATTGAAGAGTACAATATCTATATGAGCAGAGAAGCGGCGGCCTCGATACAGTACCTGGATCTGGGCAACGAAAGAAAACCGATGAGCTACTATTATCTCTGTCCGTTCTGCGACAATCTGGAGCAGGGGGTGGATCTGCCGGCACATAAATGTAAAAATATTTCCTGGAATCAGTATAAGGTCTGTTATCAGGCCAATACGGGAGGTGCATCTTATAACGGTTATATGGATGACAGTATCCATATGTACAACGATGCCATAGTCTACGAAGGCAAGACGGTCACTCCGGTGACACACCTGACAGAGAACAATTACAGCAGGACCGGATATTTGTTCGCGGGCTGGAACACAGAGCCAGATGGTTCAGGAACCGCTTATGCGGATAAAGCTGCAATCGAAAATCTCAGGCAGGCGGATTGGAGAGACCGGACAACCTGGACAGATAACGATCATGGTGTAGTCAATTTATATGCACAATGGGTGCGGAGTGAAAGCACCCTTGTGCTTTATGCCAATGGAGGAAAGTATGATGACCGGGAGATATTTTCTGTAACGCAGCCATATCTTGAAAGATATCTGTTGCAGGAAGAACTGGTCTGCGCACCAGATGGGTATACAGTCTGTTTTCGTGCCAATGGCGGATCGGAGATCACTCCGGTGCAGGGGAAAAATCGGTTTGTCGAATGGAAAAAGGTGCATCCGTTCCGGGGGAGTCTGGATGGAAAGCAATATATCTTTGATGCTCCGGACGGTAATGTGGACAGGCTGACGGCAGTCTATCAGCCGGAACCTGTCACATTACCGGAGACCACCAGACCCGGGTGGTCCTTTGGAGGCTGGTATTATGACTCGGAATTCCGACGGCCGGCAGGAGGAGCGGGCGACAGCATCATACCGTCCGAAAATACGACATTGTACGCGCAATGGGTGGATCTTACCCTGCTGGCGAAAGATAACTACAAGGAAAACGAAGGAAAAGGAGCAGTGGATCTGTCCTGGGAGCAGACGGATCACAACAACAAAACGTACCTTATTTATCAGAGACTGGAAGACGGTGCCTGGATGCGGATTAATAGTGCAACGGATATCAACAGCGGAGCGGCCGTTGAACTGACCGGTATTTATGAAGCAAAGACGAGGACATATAACGTGCCGTATACCGGACTCTACGTCATAAAGGCGATGGGGGCGCAGGGACAGGGCTACGGTTCCTTTCGGGGAGGATGTGGGGGAAGTGCCTCCGGAACATTCTGGCTGCAGAGGGGGGAACAACTGACCTATGCCGTGGGTGGTCAAAACGGGTATAACAAAGGCGGCAGAGCTTCAAATTATGGAAACGGAGGAGGAATGACATCCGTGGTATCCGACCGGAAGGGAATCCTGCTGATCGCAGGAGGAGGCGGTGGAGCATCACCGGGCGGTGCAGGCGGCAAGGGTGGCAGCATGGAAAGTGTCCTAGGGCAGCAGGAAGGAGAAGCGGGTATGGCCGGAGGCGGAGCCGGATATTATGGAGGAACCGCCGGAGAGAAGATCGTGCATCACCATACGAATGACTGCTATAGAAATGCTTCTTATACACCAACATTCGGAGATTGGGAATATTTTATGTGGGGATCGAATTGCTTTGATTCCTCAGGCACAAATTCTTATCAGTATAACGGACATACCACAAGTACGGACGATGATGAGTGGAGCCGTGCCATAGTCCGGGTCGGATGGGCCAGAAACGGGAATTATCCTAAGGAACAGATGTGGAATGTTTCCGGTTATCGGGGGATTCCCACCAATGGCAATACGACATTGAATCTTTCATATTTTTGCGATGGATGGGGATCTCTGGGTGGAAATATTGTGAATACCGACTGGCTGCCGGATGAGAAGCAGCCGTCGGAATTTGTAATCCTGGATCAGAAAGGAACAAAAATTGCACAGGGAAAATTTCGGGATTATCCTTTTTATGATAAACATGGCGGCGGAGACCCGGCAGCCAGTGATTTCCGGCAGTCCCTGCATATCTCATTACCGGAAGGAACGACACATATCTACGTGCATCTGAATTTTCATTTAAGAGGAAATGTCTGGTTTACCGCGGGAATCAGCTCACTTAGTTTCAGTGGTGGGAGAACTCTTGTATGCGGTTATACGGAAGGCCAGGTCCTATTCTCGAAGCCGGCATATGGCGGAAGCAATTATGTAAATCCGGAATGTGCACTGCTATATGAAAGTGAAAGTGGAGTACGGAGTGGAGACGGGCTGTTGTGTCTGCAGTCAAAAGCAATAGGCTACCAGGAGACTTTACAGCTGAAGGGAGTCAGGGCAACTGATCTTGCGGTTCCCGGGAAAATTCCGGAGAACGTCGTAAGAGAAGCACTGGACAGTGAAAGAATAAGAATCTCGTGGACAGAGCCGGAGGATTACGGGACGGTATATTATCATAGAGCGGAATCTTATCTGACGGGCAGTACTTCCAAACTATGTGACTCCAATATCACAAAAAACACATTGCTTAGCGGTATCAGGGGATATTATTATCTTGTGGATCAAAACAGGGATACCGTCGTAACGGACGATGCCGGTTATTGTAAAGAACCCCATATGGAACTGGAGGTAAAGGATGGGGTGCAGTATCTGCATGTTGCCGCTGTGGATGTGGCGGGAAATGTAGGCGAGACCACACATATTTGTGTGGATGGAAAACAGATTCTGTGGAAGCTTCATACAAAACAGCTTAAGATAAACGAGGCAGAGGGCAATGTATATCCGGCGGCAGCAGACAAAACCTGGTATGTCCGGGCGGACGGAAAGACACCGTTCACGTTAACGAATGCATCTTATATGGAAGGTACAGCCAGACCGGACTATCAACTGAATGGGACAATATATGAAACGGTGACGGAGGACGGTGGCAGGGCGAGAAATATCATTGTCACACCGTCTGCGGAGATAACGGATGATGTGATCCGGACAGATGCGGAGGGACTGTCTTATGCGACTGAGGGAACCAATGTGCTGCAGCAACATTCCTATTCCTATACTTTGCGGTCACACCGGAACCAGGAACTTACCGGAGTACAGCAATTTGTCATAAGTGGAGACCGGAACGGACAAACGATTCGGGTGATTCCGGTAGCGGAAGCGGATCATGGAACAGATAAAATATATTCTGTATCTACGCAGGATCAGAAAAACGGGATCGCTCTGATCGCTGACGGAGAAGCTCCGGTCATCCGGGGGATGGAAATACTGGAGAACCGGGCACTGATCGATCGCAGAGACGGAGCTGTTACCATACGTGTTACTGCCACAGATGCTCTAAGTGGTGTGGATCATTTTACAATTGTTATCAGTAATACGGACAATGCTGTTTCTAAGACCTACCTTCCCGGAGAAGACGGCTGTATCGTGATTACAATCACAGAGGACGAACCGCTGTTCAGCGGGGATTTTACGGTACTGGGATATGCTTCGGATCATGTGGGGAATGAGAGCCGTATCTGTTACGGTACGACGGAATTTGCACTTGAAAGCAGTGTGAAACGTATTTTGGAGCCGCAGGAGCCGGTCTTCAAATGCGGCGAAAGCGGAATTCTTACCTTTACCACATGGGGATATGCGGACCGGGTGGAGGTCATTTTCCCGGAATGTATGACAGCACTGGATCCGACATTGAATAAAGTCTATGATTATACCGAAAGTCAGGGGTATCGTAAGACGGAAGAACTGGAATTTATGGTGCCTTTATATACTCCGGAGAACCAGACACAGGAAATCACAGTGCGGGCCTATAAAGGTGACAAGAGGCTAGAAGATCATCCGACGATCAGCTTGATCGGAGTGTCGGGAAATGTGTTGGATGAACTGCGTACCCGGTTACGGTAAGGAGGTATGAGAGCCTTGGAAATCGTGTTCCGGATACTGTGGTCGGTGGCTCTGGGAGGCCTTATCTATGGCAGTACAATCTGGCTGCTGCGTGTGGAACTATCGGGAGACATCGAGAGGATGGAACCCGGAAAAGCGTGGCTTCTCAGGGGACTGGCCTGGATCAATGCAGTTGTGATTCTTGTTATAGGGGGAATGGATGGAAGACTTCCGGAAGAAAACAGACTGGTGATCCAGGGGGCACAGGAGATCCTGTGCTCCCTGCTGGCGGGAGGTTTGTTAGCGGCGGCCTGCATGGATGCTGTACACAGTTATGTGTATAATTATGTATGGTGGTGGTGCCTGCCATGGACAGGAATACTGCTGGGTCTTCCGGTGTTGGAAGCTTATATGGAGGATGGAGTGTGCAGGATTACTGACAGGTTTAGCATACAGCAGGCGGCAGCGGTGGTATTGTTTGTACTCCTGCAGCAGATATTGTTTGCCAGAATGTACGGAAGGGCTGACTGCCATGCATTTTCTGCATGTGCGTTGGCTGGCTGTGCCTGGCAGGGGAATCTGTTGTGGTTTCTGGTCCATATGTTATCGGCGTTAACATTGCTGGCTGCAGTACAGCTTTGCAGAAGAAATGTGACACCGGATGGAAAACTTCATGTACCGAAGCCGTTTATTCCATATATAGTGGTAACCTTCTGGGTGCAGATCCCGGTAATGTTGTATTTGCAGAGTGGATCTGTGTATATTTATGCATAAACAGTTGCACAATTTTCAAAAAGGTGCTATAGTAATCAACGTTTAAGGACGACTGTCGTCCGTAGAAAACAGACAGGAGGAAAATATTATGAAAAAAGCAATCGCAATGTTACTTGCAACTGTAATGTGTACAGCAATGCTGACTGGCTGTGGTTCTGATTCCGCAGCAAACGAGAGCTCTCAGGCTTCCGAGAGCAGTGTGGCAGAGACTGCTGCAGCAACCACCACAGAAGCAGCAGCTACTACTGAGGCTGCTGATAAGACCGAGGGCGGTGTACTGGTATTCGGTACCAACGCAGAGTTCCCTCCCTTTGAGTATGTAGGAGATGATGGAGAACCCGACGGATTCGATGTCGCTCTGATCAAGGCAGTAGGTGAGAAGCTGGGCATGGAAGTTCAGGTAGAAAACATGGAGTTCGACTCTCTGGTAAGCTCTATCGGCAACAGAATTGATGGCGCTATCGCGGGTATGACTGTCACCGACGAACGTAAGGAACAGGTGGATTTCTCCAATCCTTATTACGAGGCTGTACAGTTCGTGATCGTATCGGCAGATTCCGATATTGCAACCGCTGATGACCTGAAGAACAAGACCATCGGCAGCCAGCTTGGTACCACCGGAATGTTCCTTTCCGAGGACATTGAAGGAGCTACCGCACAGACCTATAATAGAGCCATCGATGCTGTCAACGATCTGGTAAATGGCAGAGTAGATGCTGTTATTATCGACAAAAACCCTGCAGAAGTATTCAACACCAAGTTCGAAGGCAAAGTTAAGATCATCGATGGCGCAGAGTTCGGCTTCGAGACCGAGGAATATGCGATTGCACTTCCCAAGGGAAGCGAACTGGTAGATCAGATCAATCAGGCACTGGAAGACCTTAAGGCTGACGGTACTTTTGATGCACTGGTAGCTGAGTACATCGGTGAATAATTTTTATACAAAATATACATGAAAAAGAAGAGAATGGCTTGTGCCATTCTCTTCTTTTTGCTATATTAAGGTAGGTAACATATACAGTTTGACCAATCGTACACTTTATTTTCACAAGAAAGGCATAGGAAATAACATGCAAAATATCTGGCAACATATTTATGCAGCCTTCATTGAAGCGGACAGATGGAAGCTTTATCTGAAAGGACTGGGAGTAACCTTAGAGGTTTCTTTTTTTGCGGCACTGCTTGGTATCCTGATTGGAACCATAGCGGCATTTTTGAAATTATCCACGAGAAAGAACGGATCGAAGACCATAGCGTCCCGGATTGCAAGTGCCTATATTGATATTATCCGCGGAACTCCTACTACGGTACAGCTGTTGATCATGTGGTCCGGCATTCTGGCTGCCTGTAAGAACAGTGTGCTGATCGCCAGTCTGACATTCGGTATCAATTCCGGTGCTTATGTGGCGGAGATCGTCAGAGCAGGTATCCTGGCTGTGGACAAGGGACAAATGGAAGCGGGCAGATCACTGGGACTGAACAAATTCCAGACGATGCGATATATTATCATTCCTCAGGCATTCAAGAGCATTCTGCCGCCTCTGGGCAATGAATTTATCGTGCTGATCAAGGAGACCTCTATTGTAGGTTACGTAGGAATGAGTGACCTTACCCGTGTGGCCAACCAGATGACCTCCAAGCTGTTTGATGTATTTACACCGCTGCTTGGTATTGCCTTCATCTATTTTGTACTGACCAAGGTATTGTCCATTCTGCTTGCAAAACTGGAAAGGAGACTGCGTAAGAGTGATAATCGTTAAAGATCTGCATAAAAGCTTTGAAGATAATCAGGTATTAAAAGGGGTAAATTATCATATTCACCCAGGTGAGAAGATCGTGGTGGTAGGACCTTCCGGCTCCGGTAAGAGTACATTTTTACGCTGCCTGAATCTTTTAGAGAGACCTACCAGCGGTGAGATCTGGTTCGATGGACAGAACATCACGGATCCCAGGATCGACATCAACAAAGTTCGTCAGCATATGGGTATGGTATTTCAGCATTTTAACCTGTTCAACAATCTGACGATCATGAACAATATTACCCTTGCCCCCGTGAAATTGAAACTGATGGGTGAGGAAGAAGCAAAAGAGAATGCCCTGAAGCTGTTAAAGAGAGTTGGACTG
The DNA here is from genome assembly GCF_003480225.1 of Clostridium sp. AM34-9AC. Classification (NCBI taxonomy): domain Bacteria; kingdom Bacillati; phylum Bacillota; class Clostridia; order Eubacteriales; family Clostridiaceae; genus Clostridium; species Clostridium sp. AM34-9AC. The sequence continues at coordinate 106,778 of NZ_QUIU01000008.1, read as the reverse complement.
GAGGAAAAGGCAGATGCTTATCCGGCATCTTTAAGCGGCGGTCAGAAGCAGAGAATTGCAATTGTCAGATCTCTGGCAATGAATCCCAGAGTAATGCTGTTTGATGAGCCTACTTCCGCACTGGATCCCGAAATGGTGGGAGAGGTACTTGAAGTTATGAAAGAACTGGCAGAGAGCGGTATGACCATGGTGGTCGTGACACATGAGATGGGATTTGCCAGAGAAGTGGGTACGAAGGTGCTTTTCATGGACGGTGGTAATATCGTGGAGGAGAATACCCCCCAGGAGTTCTTCACCAATCCTAAGAGCCCAAGATTACAGGAATTCTTATCCAAAGTGCTGTAGGAACAGCATCGCATGCAAAAAATGCGGGAACGGAGATCCGGAATGATCACAATATCTTTGTGTATGATTGTAAAAAATGAAGAACGGGTTCTGAAAAGGTGTCTGGACAGTGTCAGGGATCTGGTGGATGAGATCATTATTGTGGATACAGGATCCACGGATGCCACAAAGCGGATTGCAGCCGGATACACCGATAAAATATATGATCTCACATGGAACGATGACTTCAGTGCGGCGAGAAATTTTGCATTTTCCAAAGCTACGAAGGAATACATTTACTCCGCAGATGCGGATGAGGTGCTTTCGGAAGAAAACCGGCGAAGGTTCCGACTGTTAAAGGAGACACTGCTTCCGGAGATCGAGATCGTCCAGATGAAATACGGCAATCAGCTACAGAACGGCACAGTGTATAATTTTGATGAAGAATATCGTCCCAAATTATTCCGCAGACTGCGAAGCTTCGTGTGGGAAGAACCAATCCATGAAACTGTACGGTTGGAACCGGTAGTCTATGACAGCGATATAGTCATCACTCACATGCCGGAACAGAACCATGCGGGCAGAGATCTGGCAAATTTCCGCAAACAGATCGCACAGGCAAGACGACTTTCCAGAAGACTGTACGGAATGTATGCCAGAGAACTGTTCCTGGCGGGAGAGGCACGGGACTTTCTGGAAGCGGAAGATTATTTCCGGGCAGAAGTTTCGTCCCCCGACAGAAGTGCGGATGAGATTACGGAAGGCTGTTGTGTGGTGGCCAGAGCCGCCAGACTGCGGGGAGCTGCCGTGACATTTTTCAAGTATACTTCCAAGGTGATCGCAGGGGACGGCTGTTCGGAAATCTGCTGTGAACTGGGGTATTTCTATGAAGAGACGGGAGACTTTGAGGAAGCGGCTGTCTGGTATTATAATGCAGCTTATGAAACACAGCCGGTACTGGCGCTAAGGACTTCCGGGGCAGAACCCCTGGCGGGACTGATCCGGTGTTACGAACAGCTGGGACTTCCTGCACAGGCGAGGAGCTATGCGGAAGAATTAAAACATCGACAGAATGAAAAAACAGATAACTGAAAATAAATTTTTCACACGCAAATTTGTGCCTGCGCAAGGGACAAAAGTCCCTGAAGTTTGCAGGTTTTGAGAAAGGCATGGTTATTAACATGAAGTGGGAAGAAAACGTACGTAAGGTGGTTCCTTATGTGGCAGGAGAGCAGCCGAACCGCCCGAACATGATCAAGCTGAATACGAATGAGTGTCCTTATCCTCCTGCCCCGGGGGTGCGGAAGGCAGCAGAAAATATGGAGAGTGCGGCACTGCGCTTATATCCGAATTCAAATGCGCAGCCCCTGGTGGACGAGTTGGCAGCATATTATGGTGTGAAACCGGAACAGGTATTTGTAGGTGTGGGATCCGATGATGTATTATCCATGGCATTTCTGACATTTTTCAACAGCGGAAAGCCGATCCTGTTCCCGGATGTGACTTATTCCTTCTATGATGTGTGGGCGGATCTGTATCGCATTCCGTATCATACCTGTGCACTGGATGAGAACTGGCACATTAACCCGGAGGACTACAAGCAGCCCAACGGCGGTGTGATCTTCCCGAATCCCAATGCCCCCACCGGTGTGGAGGAATCGCAGGAACTGATCGAAGAGATCCTGCAGGCCAATCCGGATGTGGTAGTGATCGTGGATGAGGCTTATGTGGACTTCGGTGGCACAAGTGCACTGCCGTTACTTAAAAAATATGAGAATCTTCTGGTGGTACAGACTTTTTCCAAATCCAGAGCCATGGCGGGAATGCGTATCGGCTTCTGCATTGGTAATGAGAAGCTGATCCATTATCTGAATGATGTAAAATTCTCCTTTAACTCCTATACCATGAACCTGCCTTCACAGGTCATGGGTGTGGAAGCGGTAAGAGATGACGCTTATTTCAAGGCCACCACGGCAAAGATCGCAGCTACCAGAGAGCGGATCAAGAAGGAACTGAACGAGCTGGGCTTTACTTTCCCAGATTCGAAAGCAAACTTTATATTTGCTTCTCATAAGGAAGTTCCCGCGGAAGAACTGTTCCGGGCTCTCCGTGAGGCTGACATCTATGTCAGACACTGGAATAAACCGAGAATTGCCAACTCCCTGCGTATTACAGTCGGCACGGATGAGGAAATGGACCGATTGATCGCTTTTTTGAAAAATTATCTGGAAAAGCGGGCATAAATAAATTAAAAGAATTGGAGTAAACACATGTTAAAAAAATATTTGATGATTTTCCTGGTATCTATGGTTCCTCTGATCGAGCTGAGAGGTGCTGTCCCTATTGCGGTTGGAATGAATCTTCCTTTGCTTCCCAGCTATATTATCTGTATTCTGGGAAATATGCTGCCGGTACCTATTATCTTCTTTTTTGCAAGAAAAGTACTGGAATGGGGTGCGGACAAGCCGGTCATCGGCAAGTTCTTTACCTTCTGCCTGGAAAAAGGACATAAAGGCGGACAAAAGCTGCAGGAAAAAGCGGGCAGAGGTCTGTTCGTGGCGCTGTTGTTGTTCGTGGGTATTCCCCTTCCCGGAACCGGTGCGTGGACCGGAACACTGGCAGCAAGTTTGTTAGACATGGATTTCAAGTCCAGTGTCATTGCAGTAATGTGCGGTGTGGTTCTGGCAGGCGTGATCATGGGATTGCTCAGCATGGGAGTATTCGGCGCACTGGGGACTATTTTCTAAAAAAACTGGAGATGCTGCAATTATGGAGAATACGGAAGAAATCTATACAGACTTTGCAAGAGTATATGACGAACTGATGGATAATACACCCTATGAAATGTGGTGCAATCGTCTGGATCAGCTGATTGCGTCCTATGGTGTATCCAGACCTACGCGGGACGCGGAAGGAATTCTGGATTCCGAGCGGAATCTGGTGGTGGATCTGGGCTGCGGCACCGGCACTTTGACAGAACTGTTATACCAAAAAGGGTATGATTGCATCGGCGTGGACAATTCTGAAGAGATGCTGGGCATTGCCATGGAGAAAAAGGTGGAGAGCGGTTCGGAGATCCTCTATCTGCATCAGGATATGCGGGAACTGGATCTGTATTCTACTGTTGGTACGGTGATCAGCGTCTGTGATTCCGTCAATTATATTTTGGAAGAAGAGGAACTTTTGCAGGTATTCCGGCTGGTGAACAATTATCTCTACCCCGGTGGCATTTTTATCTTTGATTTTAATACAGATTATAAATACCGGGAAGTCATCGGCAATACGACGATTGCGGAGAACCGGGAGGATTGTAGTTTTATCTGGGAAAATTATTATGATCCGGAAGAAGAGATCAACGAGTATGATCTGACAATCTTCGTCCAGGAAGAGGGTGATACCTTCCACAGATTTACCGAGACCCATTTGCAGAGGGGTTATACCGTAGGACAGATGAGGACACTGGTGGAACAGGCCGGACTGAAGATTCTGGAGATCATGGATTCCGATACCGGTGAGGCGGTAACGGAGACCAGTGAAAGAGTATATATCGTAGCAAAAGAGCAGCAGAAAGAGCTGTAGACAGAAAGGTACGTGGAATAAATGAAGGATTATATGGTACGTGCAACCGCGGCAAATGCGCAGATCCGAGCGTTCGCCTGCACGACAAGAGAGACGGTGGAGACCGCAAGAGCGTCTCACAATACCAGCCCTGTGGTAACGGCGGCACTGGGAAGATTACTCAGCGCAGGGGCCATGATGGGAAGCATGTTAAAGGGCGATGATGAACTGATCACACTGCAGATCAAAGGAGATGGTCCGATTGGCGGACTGACAGTTACAGCAGATATGAACGGTCATGTAAAGGGCTATGCCAATGTGCCCGATGTGATCCTGCCAGCCAATGCCCAGGGAAAACTGGATGTGGGCGGTGCCGTAGGTGCAGGTGTTTTAAGCGTGATCCGCGATATGGGACTGAAGGATCCCTATGTGGGACAGACAGAGCTGCAGACCGGCGAGATTGCAGAGGATCTGACCTATTATTTTGCGGTATCCGAACAGGTACCTTCCGTGGTAGGACTTGGGGTATTGATGAACAGAGACAATACCGTGAGACAGGCAGGCGGTTTCATTGTACAGCTGATGCCCTTTGCGGAAGAGGAAATGATCAGCAAACTGGAAGAGAATATCAAGAATCTCTCTTCCGTTACTACTATGCTGGATGCCGGCAAGACTCCGGAGGGAATGCTGGAAGTACTGCTTTCCGGAATGGATCTGGAGATCACCGATACACTTCCTGTGGAATTTGCCTGCAATTGCAGCAAGGACAGAGTGAGAAAAGCACTGATCAGCATTGGCAGGGAAGAATTGCAGTCCATGATCGATGATGGAGAGACCATCGAAGTGAACTGCCACTTCTGTAATAAAAACTATAATTTTACCGTGGATGAATTGAAACAGATGATCCAGTAATGTATACAGTAAAGCGAGGAAGCTTATGAAACAGGGATTTGTCAAGGTAGCATCCGCCACACCCAGGATCCGGGTGGCGGATCCGGTCTATAATGCGCAGGTAATCTGTGAACAGGCAAAAGAAGCGGCGGAGCATGGAGCAAAGATCGTAGTGTTTCCGGAATTATGTATTACCGGATACACCTGTAACGATCTTTTTTTGCAAGAACTTTTGTTGGAAAAAGCAAAAGAAGCATTGCTTACGATTGCAGAAGAGACCGGACAGTTGGAAACGTTATTTCTGGTGGGACTTCCCGTGGACAAGGACGGCCGTCTGTACAATGTGGCTGCGGTATTGTACCGGGGTAGGATACTGGGAATGATTCCTAAGAAAAATATCCCTATGTATGCGGAGTTCTATGAAGGCAGACATTTCACACCGGGAGAGGAAACGGTGACGGAATATCGTCTGGGAAAACAGGTGATTCCTTTCGGATCCAACCTGTTGTTCCGGTGTGAGGAACTTCCGGAGCTGATATTGGGATGTGAGCTCTGCGAAGATCTGTGGGTGGCAGAGCCGCCTTCTACCTCGCATGCACTGATGGGAGCTACAGTTATTGCGAATCTGTCGGCCTCCAATGAGACGGTTTCCAAGGATGATTATCGTACCCTTCTGATAAAAGCTTCCAGTGCAAGACTTCTGTGCGGTTATATCTATACCTCTGCCGGAGAAGGGGAATCCACGCAGGATCTGGTATTCGGAGGACATGATCTGATCGCAGAGAACGGAACACTGTTGGTACAGTCCGCGCGTTTTACTACGGGAATTCTTTACACAGATCTGGATGTATTAAAAATAAGCAGTGAGCGCAGGCGAATGGGTACCTTCGGAAAGAGACCGATGAAGCCCTATCTTACAGTTCCTTTTTCCATGCAGCTGACTGGGACAAAACTGGACCGGAAGTTTGCTGCACACCCGTTTGTACCGGAGGACATGGTAGAACGCAACCGCAGATGTGAAGATATTTTATCCATTCAGGCTTTCGGCCTGAAAAAGAGATATGAGCATATCGGATGTAAGACAGCGGTCCTGGGGATTTCAGGAGGACTGGATTCCACACTGGCACTTTTAGTGACAGTGCGCACTTTTGATCTGTTGGGACTTCCGAGGTCGGGGATCATTGCAGTGACCATGCCCTGTTTCGGAACAACAGACCGGACTTATGAGAATGCCTGTCTGCTGGCGAAGACGCTGGGAACTACATTGCGGGAGGTGGATATCCGGGAATCGGTCACCAGACATTTTACGGATATCGGTCAGGATATGGAGTGCCATGATGTCACCTATGAGAATGGACAGGCCAGAGAGCGTACCCAGGTGCTCATGGATATTGCCAACAAGGAAAATGCTCTGGTCATCGGCACGGGAGATATGTCGGAACTGGCCTTAGGGTGGGCTACCTATAACGGAGATCATATGTCCATGTATGGCGTCAATGCCGGAGTGCCCAAAACACTGGTGAGACATCTGGTGGCCTATTATGCCGATACCTGTAATAATGCAGAGCTTACCGCAGTCCTAAAGGACGTGCTGGATACGCCGGTGAGCCCGGAACTGCTTCCACCGGTGGAGGGGAACATTGCACAGAAGACGGAAGATCTGGTAGGTCCTTACGAACTGCATGACTTTTTCCTGTATTATATGCTGCGGTGCGGTTATGCACCGGACAAGGTCTACCGGATCGCGAGAGAGACCTTTGAAGGAAAATATGACGATCCGACGATCCGCAAGTGGCTGAAGAATTTTTACCGGAGATTTTTCACACAGCAGTTTAAGCGTTCCTGCCTGCCGGACGGACCGAAAGTGGGAAGTGTGGCATTGTCACCCAGAGGTGATCTGCGGATGCCGTCCGATGCCTGTGCCAGGATCTGGCTGGATCAATTGGAAGAAATATAAAAATATTGTTAAAAATTCGTCGAAATTCTTAATTTTCTGTTTTTTACTTGAAATGGAAAACGGGAAATCGTATATTATAGCTGTACCAATTTTGGAGGACACGTGGAGGAATAAATATGACTAAGGCGGAGATTTTAAAGAAAGAAATTTTGAGACAGTATCGTAGTGTCAGACAGTTTGCCATGGAGATGAACATTCCCTACAGCACACTGGTGACTGCATTGGAGCGCGGGATTGAAGGGATGGCGTACGGAACAGTGATCAAGATGTGTGACAAGCTGAGCCTGAACCCGGTGGATTTCTCTTCTCTGGAGAGAGATGCTTCTCTGGGAGCACAGCTTCTGGAAAACCGTGTTATGCAGAACTACGTGAAGCTGAACCAGACAGGTAGAGACAAGATTCTGGAGCTGATGGATGATTTTGTACAGATTGATAAGTACAAGGCCAAATCCAAAAAGGCAAAATAAGAAAACAGAAGCAGAAAATGAAATAACAGCTACTGTTAATTCCCCGGAAGGGAATCAACAGTAGCTGTTAAACATCATACCGCTGTAAGCGCTGGTAATGTAAGGACTGGCAAAATTGTGACCGGGATTTTTGTAGGCCACAATTTTTTTGTCTACATAATTCATAGGATTCAGAGCAACCTGATCACTCTTGTGTAAAAGCGAACTGCTGAATTCTTTTAGTACATTGAAGCCGGACAGGTCATTCCCGGATTCCGCGGCGGTCTGCCGCAGCTTTTCATCATTGACAGATAGAATACCATCCTCCTGCAGGTGCATTCCCATGTTTTCCAGAGAAGTACCGTAGTGGGAAGTTATGGAGGAGAATTCGTGAATCAGTTGTTTGCTTCTGGACTGTGTCTCCAGGTAGGAGGAAGCTGTTTTAATAAATTCATTATAACTGCCTACCAGCTGGATGATATTGTCTGTGATGGATTCGGTATCTGTTTTCAGACCGACATGTGTGGGCTGATCCTCCGGACTGACGGCTTTTAACTGTACATCGAACAGTTTTCCTATTGTAAAGTGGTTGGAAGAAGCGGTTCGTTCTTCACCATTGAGAAAAAATCTTGCGTTGCCGGCAGGACGACTGACATAATTCAGTCCGAGGTAATCCACAACACCGGAGGTCTTGCTGGTATGATCATCGCTGACCTGAAAATGATAGGCCTTGCCGTTCGGTACACCGGTAGCATCCGAGGTCAGACGAAGTGCGTAACGGGAATCGGATTCCATCACATCTGCTGTGATACCGATATCCGCGTTGTTGATCAGACGGGACAGACGTTCCGTGATCTGCCGGTTCGTATCACCCTCGCCAATATTGAACTGGAATTCATAGTTCATATCGTTGATCGCAATATCAAAAGAATAGGTGGCAGGAGCAAGCGTGGCTGCCAGATCCGGAAGAAAATAACCCAGATTCTCCTGCGGCGTGGCCAGCTGTTTTACTTCGATATCAAATTCCGGAGAAGCTCCTGTGGTGGTATCGGAGCCTATGTAGGAAGCCTCCACGATATCATCGTCTGTGGAGTAGGCACTCTTTTTCCGGAACAGTCCATCCGTCTCCAGTCCGCCGATCTGTGCGATGGTGTTGTGCAGTTCGCGGGCGTTTTCCTTCAGATCCACGGCATAATGCTGTGTGTCTTTACTGGTGGTGGGAAGATACCAGGGAGTGTCCTTGTTCAGCTTTACGATAGAGTTGTATACACTGCGAAGCTCACTCTTTTTATGGGTGTCATATTTTGTAATCTGTCTTGATGCATAGGCAGTCAGGTAGTTATTATAGACAGTGTTCATGATAGCACTCATAGGCATCTCCTTTCTTCCCTGCGGATGAATTGGGACGGGAAAATCCAATATCCCACTTTTATGCGATCATTATAGCATAATAAATAAGAAGAAACAAGAAAAATAGTGGGATTTTTGGGAAAACAGTTGACGAAGACCGCAGATTATGTTATAGTATCCAAGCGAGATGAGATTTAGGTCTTTTTTTTATGCTTAAATTTAGAGATCAGAAAACACGTGGAGGTAGAAAAATGCGTACAAAAATTACTTTAGCATGTACCGAGTGCAAGCAGCGTAACTACAATACTACCAAGGATAAGAAGACTCATCCTGATAGAATGGAAACCAAGAAGTATTGTAGATTCTGTAAGACACATACATTGCACAAAGAAACCAAATAATCAGCCGTTCTAGTATGGGAGGTCGAAATGGGAGATTCCGCAGAAAAACAGAAGCGCCCCAGTTTCTTTAAAGGCGCAAAAGCTGAATTTAAGAAAATTTCATGGCCGGACAGACAATCAACATTGAAGCAATCCGTAGCGGTTGTTGCAATATCAGTTGTAGTGGGTGTGATTATTGCGGTTCTGGATTATTTTATCCAGTACGGCGTAAACTTCTTAACATCATTATAGAGCGAGGGTGATTGTATGGCAGAGGCAAAATGGTATGTAGTCCATACCTATTCAGGATATGAGAACAAGGTCAAAGCCAATATTGAGAAGACCATAGAGAACAACAAGAGTCTGGCAGAACAGATCCTTGAAGTAAGAGTTCCCATGCAGGATGTCGTAGAACTGAAAGACGGCGCCCGCAAGACGGTCTCCAAGAAAATGTTCCCCGGTTATGTGCTTCTCAACATGGAGATGAACGATGATACCTGGTATGTCGTTCGTAATACCCGTGGCGTGACCGGTTTCGTAGGTCCCGGAAGTAAACCTGTACCTCTTACAGAAGCTGAGATGAAGCCTTTGGGCATTAAGACCGAGAATGTATCCATCGACTTTGGTGAAGGCGACAGCATTGCTGTTGTGGCCGGAGTATGGAAGGATACCGTCGGCGTGGTGCAGAAACTGGACTATGGCAAACAGACAGCTACGATCAATGTAGAAATGTTTGGAAGAGAGACCCCTGTGGAAATCAGCTTTGCAGAGGTCAGAAAGCTTTAATAAGCTTAGAAGGATATTTTTTCTCACGGGCAATTCCGGAGATAAAATATAAAACTCTCAGAAACCGCAAGGTGAAGAGAGTGGCAGCATGAAAGGAACGAGAAGTCGTTCCAGTGGGAGCAGGAGGCGAGCAACAAGGCAGCCTGCGCCGAATTACCACATTATAGGAGGTGCCACAATGGCAAAGAAAGTAGAAGGATATATCAAGTTACAGATCCCTGCCGGCAAAGCAACACCGGCTCCCCCTGTTGGTCCTGCACTTGGACAGCACGGGGTTAACATCGTTGAATTTACCAAGCAGTTCAACGCAAGAACAGCAGACAAGGGGGATCTTATCATCCCCGTAGTTATTACTGTATATGCAGACAGAAGCTTTAGTTTCGTTACAAAGACTCCCCCTGCAGCAGTACTGTTAAAGAAAGCCTGCAACATTAAGTCCGGTTCCGGCGTTCCTAACAAGACCAAGGTAGCTACCATTTCCAAGGCTAAGGTTCAGGAAATCGCTGAGATGAAGATGCCGGATCTGAATGCAGCAAGCCTGGAAGCAGCTATGAGCATGATCGCTGGTACTGCACGCAGCATGGGTATTGTTGTTGAGGAGTAACTTATAAATATTTGGGAGGCAATGAATAAAATATTGCCGCTGGAACCTAGGAGGTAAAATAATGAAACATGGTAAGAAATATACCGAAGCTGCCAAGCTGGTAGATCGTGCTACATTCTATGAGCCCAACGATGCTATCGCTCTGGTTAAGAAAACTGCAACTGCTAAATTCGATGAGACCATCGAAGTTCACATCAGAACCGGTTGTGACGGACGTCACGCTGAGCAGCAGATCCGTGGCGCAGTTGTACTGCCTAACGGAACTGGTAAGACTGTAAAAGTTCTGGTATTCGCAAAGGGCGATAAGATCAATGAGGCTGAGGCTGCAGGCGCTGACTATGTTGGTGGCGAGGAGCTGATCCCGAAGATCCAGAACGAAGGATGGCTGGACTTCGACGTTGTAGTAGCAACCCCTGATATGATGGGCGTTGTAGGTCGTCTGGGTAAGGTTCTCGGACCTAAGGGCTTAATGCCTAACCCTAAGGCTGGTACCGTAACCATGGATGTAACCAAGGCAGTTAACGATATCAAAGCCGGTAAGATTGAATACAGACTTGATAAGACCAACATCGTGCATGTTCCCGTTGGTAAGGCTTCTTTCTCTGAGGAAGCTCTGCAGGAGAACTTCAATGCACTTATGGACGCAATCGTAAAGGCTAAGCCCAGCGCATTAAAGGGTCAGTATCTGAGAAGCATCACTCTGACCAGCACTATGGGACCTGGCGTTAAGGTTAGCGTAGCAAAGTTCTAATCTGATCTCTAATCTAATTAGATAACGAATGCAAAAGAGCCGCTTCACTGTTTACAGTGAGGCGGTTTTTGTGATAGAATACATTTATCCTTAGGAAACAATAACTGGCTGCCTGCAGGTATGCTGGTTACGAATTCGAACGTTCGAAGAACGGAGAAACCGTATGTTTTAGAATAAAGGTTACCTCCAAAAGGTATAGTAGATGAAAAGAGAAGGAGAAAACACCATGAACAAATATCAGGGAACCCAGACAGAGAAAAATCTCCAGGCGGCATTTGCCGGAGAGTCCCAGGCACGTAACAAATATACTTATTTTTCATCTGTAGCAAAGAAGGAAGGGTATGAGCAGATCGCAGCTATTTTCTTAAAGACTGCAGATAATGAGAAAGAACATGCAAAAATGTGGTTCAAGGAACTGAACGGCATCGGTGATACCAAAGCAAATCTTGCTGCAGCATCCGAAGGTGAGAATTTCGAGTGGACTGATATGTATGAAGATTTTGCGGCAACTGCAGAGAATGAGGGATTCCCTGAACTGGCGCAGAAATTCCGTATGGTTGGAGAGATCGAAAAGCATCATGAGGAAAGATACCGCGAACTGTTAAAGAACGTGGAGACAGCAAAAGTGTTCGAGAAGAGTGAAGTGAAGGTATGGGAGTGCCGCAACTGCGGGCATATCGTGGTAGGCACCAAGGCACCGGAGGTTTGCCCCGTATGTAATCATCCCCAGAGCTATTTTGAAATTCATGCAGAAAATTATTAAATAATCCTTGACAAACAAGGTCTCCCATGCTATTCTATCTGAGGTTGTAAAACCATGCCGAAGACAGCAGGTGCAAGGGAGACCGAGCGTAAGTCCTGCCGAGGAGATAAGTATGATGATATCATCTCTCTGTGTCTTCACAGAGAGTTTTTTTTACTTTATAGGATTTTATCCTATAAAGCAAAACGCTCCGCGAGGATCGCACTGCGGCGAAGTGAAATATATCGCTAAAGCGATTCGCCGCAGGCGTAGAATCCTGCGAGCAGGATTCTATTTATATTCTTCTTATCGGCACAAAATCTATAAGGAGGTAAAGAAATGGCAAAAGTTGAATTAAAACAGCCTGTAGTAGAAGAGATTTCTGCTGGTATCAAAGATGCCCAGTCTGTAGTTCTGGTAGACTACCGTGGACTTACTGTTGAGCAGGATACCCAGTTACGTAAGAGCTTACGTGAGGCAGGAGTTAGCTACAAGGTTTACAAGAACACTATGATGAACTTTGCGTTCAAGGGTACACAGTTCGAAGGTCTGTCCGAGTATCTGGAAGGACCCAGCGCAATGGCTTACTCTACCGAGGATGCAACCGCTCCTGCAAGAGTACTGGCTCAATTCGCTAAGACTGCTGATAAGCTTGAGATCAAGGCCGGTGTGGTAGAAGGTACTGTTTATGATGCTAAGGGTATGGCTGCAATCGCTAACATCCCTTCCAGAGACGTACTCATTTCCAAACTGCTTGGCAGCTTACAGAGTCCTATCACCAATTTTGCACGTGTTATGAATCAGCTGGCTGAAAAAGGCGGCGCAGCAGCTTGCGAAGCAGCACCCACAGCTGAATAATAATTGCAGCTAATTGACAATCAATCAAAATATTTCAAATGGAGGAAATTAAAATGGCTAAATTAACAGCACAGGAATTAATCGATGCTATCAAAGAGTTATCTGTATTAGAGTTAAATGATCTCGTAAAGGCTTGCGAGGAGGAGTTCGGCGTATCTGCAGCAGCTGGCGTTGTTGTAGCAGCAGCTGGCCCTGCTGAAGCAGCAGAAGAGAAGACTGAGTTCGACGTAGAGCTGACCGAGGTTGGCGCTGAGAAGGTTAAGGTTATCAAGGTTGTTCGTGAAGTAACCGGTCTGGGCCTGAAGGAAGCTAAGGACGTAGTTGACGGAGCTCCTAAGGTTGTTAAGGAAGGCGCTTCTAAGGAAGAGGCTGAGGACATCAAGAAGAAGCTTGAGGAAGTTGGCGCAAAGGTTACTCTGAAGTAATTTTTAACCAGTATATGACGGACCATGTGCCGGCACCTGCCGGTGCATGGTTTTTCTTATTCGCATCTGTCAGTTATTAATTTTTAAAAATATCTATTCTTTTTAAATAATTCAAAATATTTCCTTGACGTATTTCTAACATTGTGCTATTATGGATAGTGCACTATTGTGCGGTACCATGCTTATTTGTCATGCCAAAAAACTGGCGTTTATATATACTGCATTGTTGCCGACGCAAAATAGGCTTTAAATCTGAAAGAACGGGGTGAAATGTCAATGGAAAAGAACAGAATACGTCCGATTGCCGGTACCAAGGTTATGCGTATGAGTTATTCAAGACAAGAAGAGGTTTTAGAGATGCCCAATCTGATCGAGGTCCAGAAGGACTCCTATCAGTGGTTTTTAGACGAAGGCTTGAAGGAAGTCTTTGACGACATCTCTCCGATCGCTGACTACAGCGGTTCCTTGAGTCTGGAATTTGTGGATTTTGAACTCTGCAGGGACGACGTGAAGTATTCTATCGAAGAGTGTAAAGAGAGAGATGCTACCTTTGCAGCACCTCTTAAGGTTAAGGTTCGCCTTTATAACAAGGAGAAGGAAGAAATCAGTGAGCATGAGATCTTCATGGGTGATCTTCCGCTGATGACTGAGACCGGTACTTTCGTAATCAATGGCGCAGAACGTGTTATCGTCAGCCAGTTGGTTCGTTCTCCCGGTATCTACTACGGAATCGGACATGATAAGATCGGTAAGAAGCTCTTCTCCTGTACCGTGATCCCGAACCGTGGTGCATGGCTGGAGTATGAGACCGACTCTAACGATGTCTTCTATGTACGTGTGGACAGAACCCGTAAGGTTCCCATTACCGTACTGATCAGAGCCCTGGGTATCGGTACCAATGATGAGATCCGTGAACTCTTCGGTGACGAGCCCAAGATCGAGGCAAGCTTTACCAAGGACACTGCTGAGAATTATCAGGAGGGTCTGTTAGAGTTATACAAAAAGATCCGTCCCGGTGAGCCTTTAAGCGTTGAGAGCGCTGAGAGCCTGATCAATGCTATGTTCTTCGACCCCAGAAGATATGATTTAGCCAAAGTCGGCAGATATAAATTCAATAAGAAGTTAGCTCTGAAGAATCGTATCCGTCATCAGATCCTGGCTGCAGATGTAGTGGATCCTTCCACCGGTGAAGTGATCGCATCCGCAGGAGACAAGGTGACCGCAGAGCTGGCAGATACCATCCAGAACAGCGCAGTTCCCTTCGTATATATCCAGACCGAAGAGAGAACTGTAAAAGTACTGTCTAATCTGATGGTAGATCTTACCCACTATGTAGATTGCAATCCCAAGGATTTCGGTATCCATGAACTGGTATACTATCCGGTTCTGGCACAGATCCTGGAAGAGTTCGGCGATGATCCCGAGAAGCTGGCAGAAGCAATCAAGAAGAACGTACATGAACTGGTACCCAAGCATATTACCAAGGAAGATATCCTGGCTTCCATCAACTATAATATGCATCTGGAGTATGGCCTGGGCAACGATGATGATATCGACCATCTGGGCAACAGACGTATCCGCGCAGTAGGTGAGCTGCTGCAGAACCAGTATCGTATCGGTCTGTCCAGAATGGAGAGAGTGGTACGTGAGCGTATGACAACACATGATGCTGAGGATATTTCTCCCCAGTCTCTGATCAATATCAAGCCTGTAACCGCTGCAGTGAAGGAGTTCTTCGGATCTTCCCAGCTGTCTCAGTTCATGGATCAGAATAACCCTCTGGGTGAGCTGACCCACAAGAGACGTCTGTCTGCACTGGGCCCCGGCGGTCTGTCCAGAGACCGTGCCGGATTCGAGGTTCGAGATGTACATTACTCCCATTATGGAAGAATGTGCCCTATCGAGACACCCGAAGGTCCTAACATCGGTCTGATCAACTCTCTTGCAAGCTATGCAAGAATTAATGAATATGGTTTCGTAGAGGCTCCTTATCGCAAGATCGACAAGTCCGATCCTAAGAACCCCCGCGTTACCGATGAAGTAGTCTACATGACTGCGGACGAAGAGGATAATTACCATGTGGCACAGGCAAACGAAGCACTGGATGCAGAGGGACATTTCGTGAGAAAATCTGTTTCCGGACGTTATCTGGATGAGACACAGGAATATCCTAAGGAAATGTTTGATTACATGGATGTATCCCCGAGAATGGTATTCTCTGTGGCTACTGCACTGATTCCTTTCCTGCAGAACGATGATGCGAACCGTGCGCTGATGGGATCCAACATGCAGCGTCAGGCTGTGCCTCTGTTAAGCACTGAGGCTCCTGTGGTTGGTACCGGTATGGAAGTAAAGACAGCGGTTGACTCCGGTGTCTGCGTAGTGGCCAAGAAGCCCGGAACCATTACCTATGTATCTTCCAAGATCATTCGCATTGCTTATGATGACGGAGAAAAGGCAGAGATCCATCTGACCAAGTTCTCCCGCAGTAACCAGTCCAACTGCTACAACCAGAAGCCTATCGTATTCAAGGGTGACCATGTAGCGGCAGGTCAGGTCATTGCAGACGGTCCTTCCACCTCTCAGGGTGAGCTGGCACTGGGTAAGAACCCTCTGATCGGTTTCATGACCTGGGAAGGTTACAACTACGAGGATGCGGTTCTGTTAAGTGAGAGACTGGTACGTGACGATGTTTATACTTCCGTTCATATCGAGGAGTATGAGGCAGAAGCCCGTGACACCAAGCTGGGACCGGAAGAGATCACCCGTGATGTTCCCGGTGTCGGTGACGATGCACTGAAGGATCTGGATGACAGAGGTATCATTCGTATCGGCGCAGAGGTTCGTGCCGGTGATATTCTGGTAGGTAAGGTTACTCCTAAGGGAGAGACTGAACTGACCGCAGAAGAGAGACTGCTGCGTGCCATCTTCGGTGAGAAGGCAAGAGAAGTAAGAGATACCTCCTTAAAGGTACCTCATGGCGAATATGGTATTGTAGTGGATGCCAAGGTATTTACCCGTGAGAACAGCGATGAGCTGGCACCCGGAGTAAATCAGGCAGTCCGCATTTATATCGCACAGAAGAGAAAAATCTCCGTAGGC
This sequence comes from Clostridium sp. AM34-9AC, assembly GCF_003480225.1. Classification (NCBI taxonomy): domain Bacteria; kingdom Bacillati; phylum Bacillota; class Clostridia; order Eubacteriales; family Clostridiaceae; genus Clostridium; species Clostridium sp. AM34-9AC. The sequence continues at coordinate 90,604 of NZ_QUIU01000008.1, read as the reverse complement.
GATAAGATGGCAGGTCGTCATGGTAACAAGGGTGTCGTTTCCCGCGTGCTTCCTGTAGAAGATATGCCTTATCTGCCCAACGGACGTCCTTTGGACATCGTGCTGAACCCCCTGGGCGTGCCTTCCCGTATGAATATCGGACAGGTCCTGGAGATCCACCTTTCCCTGGCTGCCAAGGCTCTGGGATTCAATGTGGCAACACCTGTCTTCGATGGTGCGAACGAGAAAGATATTATGGATACGTTGGATCTTGCCAACGATTATGTAAACCTTCCTTTCGACGATGCAGAAAGTGCAGAGTGGAAAGAAAAGGGACAGGAAACTACCGCAGACGGTAAGCCCTGGGCAGGAGAGACCTTTACCAGCAAGCATGGTGAAGAGCTTCTTCCTGAGGTTATGCAGTATCTGTCTGAGAACAGAGATCACAGAGGAGTATGGAAGGGTGTTCCCATTTCCAGAGACGGTAAGGTACGTCTTCGTGACGGTAGAACCGGTGAATACTTTGATGGCCCTGTAACGATCGGACACATGCATTACCTGAAACTGCATCATCTGGTAGATGATAAGATCCATGCGCGTTCTACCGGACCGTACTCCCTGGTAACACAGCAGCCTCTGGGTGGTAAAGCCCAGTTCGGCGGCCAGCGTTTCGGAGAGATGGAAGTATGGGCTCTGGAGGCGTATGGCGCATCCTACACCCTGCAGGAGATTCTGACTGTGAAGTCCGATGATGTGATCGGACGTGTGAAGACTTACGAAGCAATCATCAAGGGAGACAATATCCCTGAGCCCGGTATCCCCGAGTCCTTCAAGGTTCTGTTAAAGGAACTGCAGGCACTGGGGCTGGATGTCAGAGTGCTGCGTGAGGATCAGACCGAGGTTGAGATCATGGAGACTGTCGATTACGGTGATACCGATTACCGTTATGAGATGGAAGGTGATCGTAAGTACGATGACGATTACGATAAGAGCTCCCTTGGCGAGATGGGCTATCAGTCACAGGAATTTGATGACAATGGTGAGCTGGTGAACTCTGAGGACGACGATTACGTTGACGATGATTACACCGATGATAGCTTTGACGGCAGTGATGATGAATTTTAATGCTTTGTATAGAAGGGAGTGCCATTAATGTCAGAAACAAAAAATGAAACAACCTATCAGCCTATGACATTTGATGCCATCAAGATTGGATTAGCTTCCCCGGAGAAAATCCGGGAGTGGTCCCATGGTGAGGTATTAAAGCCCGAGACAATCAACTATAGAACACTGAAGCCTGAAAGAGACGGTCTGTTCTGTGAGAGAATCTTTGGACCCAGCAAAGACTGGGAATGTCATTGCGGTAAATATAAAAAGATCAGATATAAGGGCGTTGTCTGCGACCGTTGTGGTGTAGAAGTTACCAAAGCCAGCGTACGTAGAGAGCGTATGGGACATATCGAGCTTGCAGCTCCCGTATCCCATATCTGGTATTTCAAAGGTATCCCCAGCCGCATGGGCCTGATCCTGGATCTGTCTCCCAGAATCCTGGAGAAGGTTCTGTACTTCGCTTCCTATATCGTTCTGGATCCGGGAACCACGAACCTTGAATACAAGGCAGTGCTGTCCGAGAAGGAATATCAGGATGCAAGAGAGACCTGGGGCAACAAGTTCCGTGTAGGCATGGGTGCAGAGGCTATCAAAGAGCTGCTGCAGGCCATTGACCTGGAAAAAGAGGCAGTAGAGCTGAAGACCGGTCTGAAGGAGTCCTCCGGTCAGAAGCGTGCACGTATCATTAAGAGACTGGAAGTTGTAGAAGCTTTCCGTGAGTCCGGTAATAAGCCGGAGTGGATGATCATGGATGTGGTTCCTGTCATTCCTCCCGATCTGCGTCCTATGGTACAGCTGGATGGCGGACGTTTTGCTACCTCCGATCTGAATGATCTGTACAGAAGGATCATCAACCGTAATAACCGTCTGAAGAGACTGTTAGAGCTTGGTGCTCCTGATATCATTGTTCGTAACGAGAAGAGAATGTTGCAGGAAGCGGTAGATGCTCTGATCGATAACGGCAGACGCGGACGTCCTGTTACCGGCCCCGGTAACAGAGCACTGAAGTCTCTGTCCGATATGTTAAAGGGTAAGACCGGTCGTTTCCGTCAGAACCTGTTAGGTAAGCGTGTAGATTACTCCGGACGTTCCGTTATCGTCGTTGGACCGGAACTGAAGATCTATCAGTGTGGTCTGCCGAAGGAAATGGCAATCGAACTGTTCAAGCCTTTCGTAATGAAAGAACTGGTAGCCAAGGGAATCAGCCAGAACATCAAGAATGCGAAGAAGCTGGTAGAAAAGCTGGATACACAGGTATGGGATGTGCTGGAAGAGGTTATCAAGGAACATCCTGTTATGCTGAACCGTGCGCCGACACTGCACAGACTGGGTATTCAGGCATTTGAGCCGATCCTGGTAGAAGGTAAGGCAATCAAGCTGCATCCCCTGGTATGTACCGCATTCAACGCAGACTTCGATGGAGACCAGATGGCTGTACATCTTCCTCTGTCCCAGGAGGCACAGGCAGAGTGTCGTTTCCTGCTGCTGTCTCCCAACAACTTACTGAAGCCTTCCGATGGTGGACCCGTAGCCGTTCCTTCCCAGGATATGGTACTTGGTATCTACTATCTGACCCAGGAGAGACCCGGTGCAATCGGTGAAGGTAAGTATTTCAAGAGCGTAAACGAAGCAATCCTGGCATATGAGAACCAGGCGCTGACCTTACATTCCCGCATCCATGTGCGTATGCACAAGGTAAATGCAGAGGGCGAGACCATTACCGGTACGGTAGAGTCCACTCTGGGACGTTTCATCTTCAATGAGATCCTGCCTCAGGATCTGGGATTCGTAGACAGAAGCGATCCCGAGAACTTCCTGAAGCTGGAAGTAGACTTCCACGTAGGCAAGAAGCAGTTGAAGCAGATCCTGGAGAAGGTCATCAATACCCACGGAGCATCCAAGACCGCAGAGGTACTGGATGATGTTAAGGCTATCGGTTACAAGTACTCTACCAGAGCTGCTATGACCGTATCCATTTCCGATATGACCGTCCCTGAGAAGAAGGGTGAAATGCTGGCAGCTGCACAGGCTACCGTAGACAAGATCGCAAGCAACTTCAGACGTGGTCTGATCACCGAGGAAGAGCGTTATCGTGCCGTTGTAGAGACCTGGAACGAGACCGATAAAGAGCTGACCGACGTACTGCTGTCCGGTCTGGATAAATACAACAACATTTTCATGATGGCAGACTCCGGTGCGCGTGGTTCCAGTCAGCAGATCAAACAGCTGGCAGGTATGCGTGGACTGATGGCTGATACTACAGGTAGAACCATCGAGCTGCCCATTAAGTCAAACTTCCGTGAAGGTCTGGACGTACTGGAATACTTCATGTCCGCACATGGTGCACGAAAAGGTATGTCCGATACCGCTCTGCGTACCGCAGACTCCGGTTATCTGACCAGACGAATGGTGGACGTATCTCAGGAACTTTCTATCCGTGAAGTAGACTGCTGTGAGGGTCAGGCTGAGATCCCTGGTATGGTAGTCAAGGCATTCATGGATGGCAAAGAGACCATTGAAGGCCTGAAAGATAGAATCACAGGAAGATATTCCTGCGAGGATATTTATGATAAAGACGGACAGTTGATCGTTAAGCACAACCACATGATCACCCCCAGCCGTGCTGCCAAGATCTTAAGTGTTGGTGTCAATGCACAGGGTGAGCCCATTGAGGAAGTGAAGATCCGTACGATCCTGACCTGCCGTTCACACGTTGGTATCTGTGCAAAATGTTACGGTGCCAACATGGCAACCGGTGAAGCCGTACAGGTAGGTGAAGCAGTTGGTATCATCGCTGCACAGTCTATCGGTGAGCCCGGTACCCAGCTGACCATGAGAACCTTCCACAGTGGTGGTGTCGCAGGTGACGATATCACTCAGGGTCTTCCCCGTGTCGAGGAGTTGTTCGAGGCCAGAAAGCCTAAGGGACTTGCAATCATTGCTGAATTTGGCGGCAAGGCTGAGATCCGTGATACCAAGAAGAAGCGTGAAGTGGTAATTACCAACGAAGAGACCGGTGAATCCAAGGCATATCTGATTCCTTACGGTTCCCGTATCAAGGTTATCGACGGCCAGGTACTGGAGGCCGGTGATGAACTGACCGAAGGTAGTGTAAACCCTCACGATCTGTTGAAGATCAAGGGTATTCGTGCCGTACAGGATTACATGCTTCGTGAAGTACAGCGTGTATATCGTCTGCAGGGTGTAGATATCGCAGATAAGCATATCGAAGTCCTGGTACGTCAGATGCTGAAGAAGGTTCGTATCGAGAATAACGGCGATACCGAGTTCCTGCCCGGAACTCTGGTAGATGTTCTGGATTTCGAAGAAATGAACGAGAAGCTGACCGCTGAAGGCAAGGAGCCTGCAGAAGGTAAGCGTATTATCCTGGGTATTACCAAGGCAGCACTGGCAACCGAGTCCTTCCTGTCTGCAGCATCCTTCCAGGAGACCACCAAGGTCCTGACAGAAGCTGCCATCAAGGGTAAGGTAGATAATCTGATCGGTCTGAAGGAGAACGTAATCATCGGTAAGCTGATTCCTGTAGGAACCGGTATGAAGAGATATCGCAATACCAGACTGAGCACCGATGCCGTAGAGACCATTGACTTCGGTGGTGATATGTACGGTGACGATGCAGAACTGAACCTGAGCGACGGAAGCGAACTGGATGCAGAAGGTGCAGAACTGAATGAAGATGTGAACACAGAAGCAGAAACTGTGGAAGTGGGAACAGACGCTGATAATCAGTAAAATAAAAAGACTTTATTAAGAAAGGCTCTCCGGGATTTTCCCGGGGAGCCTTTTAGAATCGGAACAATTATTGCAATTCTTCTGTATTCAGAACCTGCCAGGCAGTGATCCGGTAAAAGGTATCTTCATCAGATTCCGGATAGAGGATCTCAATGGTCACCTGCAGGGTCTGTAAGTCGGAGATTGGAATCACGTAAGATTTTCCGTGACCTACCGCCACAAAATAGGCTTCTTCGCTGTCACTGGATGCATACATGCGTTGCAACGTCTTATCCATACCTGCCAGGGATTGTTCTGCCTGATTGCAGGCGGCATAATAAGCGGTGGTACGTTCCAGCACACGGGCGCTGAGTTTGCTATCAGCGTTGGCACTGACGATGGACAGTACGGCAAAAGACACCAGGCAGAGGATCACGAATACCAGAAGGATCGAGGCGGATCCGATATTCATGCCGAATTGTTTTTTTCTGGAGGAATTATTCATGGGATCCCCTCCTTTCTGCGGTGTGATGCATGACAGAGAGTGTGTAAATGGGAGATTCCGGTGTAGATACATCATAGACGGTGATCTCGCCTTTCATGATTCCGGTCTCTTCTGCCGGAGTGCTTTTTAGTTCTGCATAAAAGCCGGCGTTATCTTCGGCAGTGCACAGATTCCAGCTGCTGTCAAAGGCAAGGCGGAGAGTGTTTTCATCGGTCAGCTCCGATGGGGAGAACAAATCCTGCATGGCAGCCACATTGCCCTCCAGAGAGAGATAGGACTCTGCCAGATTCTGTGCCTGAATGACAGCATGATTCTGGTTTACCGTCTGTGTGCTCAAAAGATGTGAGCGGGCAAACAACTGGATACAGACGGCACTGGCCAGTGAAAAAAACAGGATCGCTATGATCATTTCCATTAAAAATAAACTGGATCTGGAATGTTTCATAATAAGTTCGGAATCCTTTCTGTTCGGTTTCTATTCTGTGGTAGTATTACAGTGCACGTGGATATAAAAAGTATGGTCCTCTCCGGAGGCGGTTCTCAGGGATATCCGGATCAGATCGTCCGACGCATAGGATAAGGAGAACTCCTGCAAGTCCATAATATCCGTACCGGCAGGCAATACCTGTCCGCCGAGAGAAGCTCCTTCCCGCATAAAAAGTTCTTTTAAATGTCCGTCATACAGATAGAGGTAAGTACAGTAGGTTTCTTCGTCAATTTCGGAAAGCATGCAGAGCGCCGGAACATTTTCCAGATCGGTCAGGAAAATACTGTCAGTGGTATCGTTCTGCCGCACCTTTTCCATGATATAAGACACCGCCGTCCGGCTTTCGTAATTGACGCCCATATCTTCTACAGTGTGCTGGTATACATCTGCTCCGATGGTAACAAGGGCAAGTGCGGAGACAGCGAATACACCGAACAACGCCAGAACGAACAAGATATCCACAATAAAATGTTTTTCCTGCTTCTGATGATTTCTATTGTTCATATGTCAGAAACTCCTTTAGTGAGCACCGGTCCGGCGAAGTACAGTGACTTCCGGAAGAAGGTTGCTGCCATAATATTCATAGTCAATGAAGAAGCTGTCCTCGTCATACAACAGTCCGTAATGCTGCTCCAGATATTCCAGAGAAGGAGGATAACAGCCTTCTACGGCATAGCACTGGGAAATGCTGCGTTCCAATGCGGTTTCCAGACTTTCCTGCTGCTTGCTCAGAGTAGATTCACCGACGGAGCCGATGCCCCGCAGAAAAAGAACAAACAATATCACAAAGGCCAGAATGGGAAGTAAATAGATCAGCTTACGCCCGAGGGACATACTTTTTTGCTCAAAACGGTTCATAGTATCGTACTCCTATCCGATGCTGGTCATAATACCCATAAGAGGCAGGATGACCGATAACAGGATCAAGCCCACGATCACCGACAGAATAATGACAAGGGTCGGCTCCAGAATGGCAATGATGGATTGTAGTCTGCGGTTGGTAGTTTCCTCATAACGATCCGCTATTTTTTTGAGCACCACATCTACGTTACCGCTGCGGAAACCGACAGATACCATCTGGGAATACAGGTGGTTGAAAATGCCGGCACCGGTCAGAGCCTCGGCAAAATTGGCACCGGCATTAATGGCTTCCTTACAGCTCAGGATCTTCTGTTTCATTTTCTCGTTGCCTACCAGAGCGGCCACCATATCCAGGCTGGAATAGGTATCCATACCGCTGCTTAAGGTCAGTGCCATACCGCTGGCAAAACGTTCGCAGGCCACACTTTCATAAAAACGTCTGGTGAGGGGGAACCAGTTCAGGAACCGGGCGGTGACACGTTTGCCGGTCTGGGTTCTGGTAGCAAAAAGGTACAGTAACAACAATATGCACAGAATACTTACGAAAATAAAGGAATACCGGTTCAGATGGTTGCCGAGACGCAAAAGTGATGCAGCAAACCCGGTCATCTCACTGCCCAGCTCTATATAGACCTGCTCGAAGATCGGCATGACGCGGCTGACCAGTACCACGATGACAGCGGCCATCATGGCGATCATGATAAAGGGATATGTTACAGCATCCCAGATACTGCCTGCGATGGCATCCTCTTTTTCATAATAATCCGCCAGAGAGCTCATACACACATCGAGATTACCGGATTCTTCACCCAGAGCGATCATATGCAGGCAGTAATCGGGGAAGACCTTGGTGGCTTCCAGTGCTTTGTGAAAGCTTTCTCCCTGTCGGCATACGGTAAGGATCTCCTCGAAGATCGCCTTGCCTTCGGGAGACTGGGCATCACTTTGCAGGATGGCCATGCCCTCCACGGGCGGAATGCCTGCCTGAAACAGCATGGCAGCCTGACTGCAAAAAGAAGCGATCTCTTCATTGGAAAGTAGTTTTTTCTCTGTGGTCTTCATGGCGTTTTGTTCCCTTTCACTAATACATTTTCTGCAGGATATAATTACTGCCGTCACCGATGAACTTTTTCAGAGTCTTGTCATCCGTGTTGGCACCGAACGTAGGATCCACCAGGGTCCAGACATTGCCGTCAAATTCTATGATGCCGTTCAGCCATCCGGTATCAGCGGTGTAGACACTGATCCAGGCATGGTAGGCATCCTGGGCATAGCCGACCTCCAGCCGGGTCGGGATCCGCTGGCTTCGCAGCATGCTTGCCATTACCGCGGCATAATCCAGACAGATACCGGTGCCGGAAGCAAGAATGGCATCCACATCGGAGGTATAGCCCGTAGGAGGATCGGAGGCTTTGTCGTAGTCGTAAGTAATATTCTGGGTAATATAATCATAGATCCGGGTGATCACTTCCAGATCCGAGGAAGCACCCTCGGCAAGTTCCTGTCCCTTGGCCACCACTTTGCTGTCCGCAGTAAAATTCACGTACTGGTTGGGGTAGAGAAAAGGGCTGAATGCATCCGTAATCTGTACATCCAGGTCTGCATACAGGCAGGTGGCATAATTGGTACCGGAGATATTTTCATAGATCGTCACGTCATAATATCCGTCTCCGGAAGACAAGGGGAAAGTCTCATAGCCGCCACCGTGCAGATCGTAAGTATAGACAACGGTATCCGGCCCGGTAATGCGCAGTTTGACCTTGGGACAGGTGCCGGTGTAATTGGCACAGACATAGCCGTCAGACATATGAGAATAGTCAATGACAGCCACATCATTGGAAGCTGTTGCTGTTCCGTCGGCCCGGGGCACAAGACAGACAGGCGTGGCATCCCGGAGAGGCTCTGCGTCAGCTACGGCTTCCGTTTCAGGAGAAGAGGCATCCGCAGAGCTGATATTCGTATCCGCAGAAGAAGGAACTGCGGAGGATTGTGATGGTTCGCCGTAAGTGTCTGCGACGGGGGCATCCACAGGCAGATTGTCAGAGCCGGATCCGCAGGCACATAAGCCGATTGTCATGGAATATGTAATTAGCAAAATGCGCAGTCGCGCAGATAATTTTGGCATCCGCATAAAAATCGTTACATCCTGTTGTTATTGTTCCAGGCCCGTTACATTATCGGGAGTAAAAAGCAGGTGGAGAGTCTCACCGTTTTTGACGGGGACATAAATATTGGCTTCCTCGGACAAAAACGGAAAATTGATCACACCCTTGGAGGAATCCACAGAGAGCGGTTCGATGATCTCCCCGGACACAGTCTCCATAAAAGCCTCCTCGTAAAGAATGTTGTCACCGGTGAATTTCAGACTTAAAATATTATTTTCCACATAATCCAGTGTAAGCACCGCAGGTGTGGGGGCCAACAGTTTTTCAGTCATCTCAGAGAGAGGAACGATGGCGAGCGGCGACAAAAAGGTCAGCACGAAGATCAGTGTCGTGGCAACGATCAGCCGGTTGTAGGAGGCGGCATTCACTTTTTTGCGAAGCACCAGCTTGTCAAAAGGGATCGTATTGACCGGCTGGTTGCAACTGGACAGGATATTCTGCAAAGCATTGTTGGCAGTTGTCATGTCCAGTTCATATCTGTTTTTTTTATGAAAAAACATCATTCTGTTATCCTTTCATACTTTCTTTCAAATGTTCCTGTCCGGAGGCAATGTAGCGTTTGACGCTGCTGCGGCTGATCTCCATGGCTGCAGCGATCTCTTCGAGCTTCATGTCGTTATAGTAGCGCATGATCAGGACCTGCTTCTCATTGAAAGGAAGCTGCTCTAAGGCGTCCGTCAGCCGGGAGTATTCATCCTTCTGCTGGTAGTGCAGTTCCGGATTGGTGTCCAGGTGGGGATCCTGGACAATATCCAGAATCTCCTGGCTCAAGACCTGGCAGTCGTTCTGCGGTCGGTTCTTCTGGGTCATGTCATAGCAGACGTGGAAGCAGATGCGGTTCAGCCAGGCGATAAAAACCGTGGGATCATTCAGTTTTCCAATGTTTTTCAGAGCCAGTATGTAGACCTCCTGCATAGCGTCCTGAGCGAGAAAGTCATCTCTCAGATAATGCCTGGTGTAGTTGTATACTTTATTATAGGTAAGAGCATACAATTCCGCGAAGGCATCCGAGTCGCTGTGCTGGGCACGGATCACAAGACCGGCAATGTAAGGAATGTTCATGTCTTTCATGCGTTCGTCTCACTGCTTGGTTAACGGGTTCCTTAAGCGTGGAGCTTATTGTATGTCTCTGTAAGCAGAGTGGAGAAATACTCTGCATGTGCTTCTTCATTTAAAATATATGCGTACTTGATCTGAATGGGCGCATTGCTGTGTTCTTCGTTATATTCTTTTAACTGCTGCGCCAGACTTTCTATGAAATAGTCCATGGTATCATGGGAACCGTGGTTGACGATCATGAGGAATTCATTACCGCCGTTACGTCCCACTACACCGAAGGCATCGCCAACGCTCTCCAGAATACCGGAGAAGTCTTTTAACATCTGGTCACCTACGACATGGCCCATGGTCTGGTTGATCTCTTTCAGGTTGGTGATGGTCACCATATAGCAGGCTACATGAGCCAGAGATTCCGGAGAGTCATAGGTCTCGAAGACCACGTCCAGACCGTGCCGGTTGGGGATACCGGTCAGATGATCCAGGAAAGCCGCACGGTTCAGAGCATGGCTTTCTTCGGCAAAAGTGCGTAATTTATAGAAATCGTATAATAACCATATCAGATTAAATAATGCAAGGATCCAGGAAAGTGTGCATAAGATAAACAGAGTCCGGTCTTCGAAAAGCTTTGTGCCCAGTGCAGGGTTCAGAGTCAGGACCAGAACATAGGCGGTTTCCAACAGCAGAAGAAGAATTAACTGCACGGTTTTGGTGTTACGGAAGGTTTTTACGAATTTCTTTTTCTGTATCATATAGGTTCACTCCTTTGATTGCGCTGGTGGTGAGGTGTACATCGGGAAAATACTTCGCCGTTCGCCAATCATGCAAGCATGTTGGCTCTCTTGCGCTCATTATATCATAACAGGCACTTAAAAAAAAGAAAAGAAATATTGAGCCATTCCGCTTCTTAGCGCCGTCTTTATATACGGAAGTGCTTCCGGAGTGTATGAGCGGAGGCGTGGCTGCATATATGGAACGTATTATTTATACGGTTTACATAAGAAGAAAACGGACAGGCCAATGTCCGGCATAAGATATCCATCAGGGAATTCCCTGGTGGATATTTTCATTTTAGGGAAAAGCAGAATTTGTCGAAAAGGAGAGGACAATGTTGGAAACGATCTTGAATAATTTTCATCTGGAGAAGATCCTGTGGATCCTGCAAAAAAGGATTGCATACATTATGATCCTGGGGGTACTGGGAGGAATGGCAGGAGGCGCTTATGCATATCTGACCAACAGTACACTTTACCGGGCGGAGGTATCCTTCTATGTATACAGTGATCCGGACTATGTGTATGATTCTTCGGTCAATATTTCAAATTCCGAATTTACCCAGGCCAAGAATCTGGTACAGAGTTACATATTAATCCTGAAGAGTAACACGATCCTTCAGAAGGTGCTGGAGGAAGCCGGGCTGGATTACGGAACGGAAGCTTTGTCGGGAAGAATCGGTACCAGTGTGGTGGAAAACACGGCAGTGTTCTATGTCTACACTTATGACAGCGATCCTTACCGGGCCATGGAGCTGGCCAATGCTATCGGCAGGGTGGCTCCGAAGGAGATCGGCCGGATCGTGAAGTCCGGTGGCATTGAGGTGATCGATTATGCCACACTGCCGGAAGCACCCTACAGTTCCACCAGTCTGGTCAAATATGCACTGGTGGGCTTTGTCGGATGCTTTGGGGCATCCTTTGTATTGTTTCTGCTGGCAGGACTGATGGATACCACGATCCGCAGGCGGTACGAACTGAAGCTGGCATTCCGGATTCCGGTGCTGGGAGATATTCCGCAGATCCAGGCGCCGGACCGGAAGAGTAAGCCCGTGTTAGTATTGGGGGAGAACAGCTCCTTTGCCGTGAAGGAATCCTATAATACCATCCGGGCAAACCTGCTGTTCACGGGAAAAGGAGAACGTTGTCCGGTCTATGCCGTCACCAGTGCGGATAAGGATGAAGGCAAGACTTTGAACAGTGTCAACATCGCCATCAGTTACGCACAGCTGGGCAAAAAAGTATTGCTCATCGACGGAGACATGCGGAATATGTCGGTGGCATCTCTGCTAAAGCTCCGGGGCAGACTGGGACTGAGCCAGTATCTGGCGGGATTGCGGGAGACACCGCAGATCGTGGAATACCGGCAGAATCTGGATGTGCTGGTGGGAGGAGAAAATCCACCGAATCCTTCCGAACTGTTGGGCGGAGAGCGGATGAAGGAGCTGCTTACGACGTTGCGTAGCCGGTATGACTGCATCATTATTGATCTGCCGCCGGTAGGAATTGTGACGGATGCCCTGCTATTATCCCATGAAGTCACCGCCTATCTTCTGGTGGTGCGGGCCGGCGTCAGCCATATGAGCCGGGAAAAGGCGGCGGTGACACTGTTAGAGCAGGTGGATGCGGATATCTGCGGCATCCTGTTCAACGGCCTGCCGCCAAAATCTAAGGACTGTAACTACAGACTGCAGCAATACTGGCAGGAATATAAACAGCAAAATGGGGAAGCAGTTTGAAAAAAAACCGGGAGGTCTTTATGAAAATATGTTTTGCCGCATCGTCGGGCGGCCACTTTGAACAACTGATGATGTTAAAACCGCTAATGGAAAAATACGAAAGTTTTGTAGTAACGGAGAAAACAGGCTATGAGGTGAAGACACCGGTGAAATGTTACTATCTGCAGCAGGTGAACCGGAGACAGTGGAGATGCCTTTTTTATCTGTTGAAAAATACCGTGGATTCGTTGCGGCTGTTGCATAAAGAACAGCCGGATGTGGTGGTCTGTACCGGAGTGCTGGCCATGATCCCGCTGTGCATGGAAGCCAAGCTCTCCGGCAGGAAGCTGATCTACATCGAGTCATTTGCCAAAGTGACTTCGGCCACACAGACGGGAAAACTGTTATATCATTATGCGGATCGTTTTTATGTCCAATGGACACAGATGAAGGAAATCTATCCGGATGCGATCTGCCTGGGGGGAATTTATTAGGATGATATTTGTAACGACCGGATCTCAGAAGTTCCAGTTCAATCGATTGTTACAAAAGATAGATCTGCTGATCGAGGAAGGCATGATAAGAGAGGAGGTGTTTGCCCAGATCGGAGTCAGCGATTATCAGCCAAAGCATTATGAATACTGCAGGTTTCTGGACAGAGAAGGCTTCACCGGAAAGCTGCGGGAATGCCGGATGGTCATTACCCATGGTGGAACCGGTGTGATCATCGGCGCCGTAAAACAAGGGAAAAAAGTGATCGCAGTGCCGAGACTTGCCAGCTACGGGGAGCATGTGGACGATCATCAGGTACAGCTGCTTCGGGAATTTGACGGAATGAACCTGATCTGTGCCTGTTATGACAGTGAGAAACTGGGGGATTGCATCCGGGATACCGGCAGCAGGGACTTTGCCGGATACCATTCCAATACCCGGAGGATCCTTAAGGATATTGAGAATTTTTTAATTGCGGAAGAGGGGGAAAACCATGGAAAACATTCAAAAATTTCGTAAAAAAGGGAAAAAACTGGGAGAGTATATGATGACGAAGCTGCGCCTTTTGCGGGATCAGAAAAAATATCGCTCCCGGGGAGTGACATTAAAATATATGCTGGACCGGGTGGATTCCCGGGATCTGATCATCGTTTTCAGCTCCTGCACCAGAAAAGGGATCCGGGCCAGATACAATTATGTCCGGACGTTAAAGGAAGTTCCCTGTAACAAGTTGTTTCTGTTGGATGATTTTGCGTCAGATCACAGAGGTTCCTTTTATCTGGGCAGCAATATGAAATTCGAGGAGGCGGTCGTTGTAAGGGAACTGATCGACCGGGTACGGGAGCAGACCGGAGCAAAACGCCTGATCTTCTGCGGTTCCAGCAAGGGCGGTTACACGGCACTGAATTTCGGACTGGACTATCCCGGAAGCTATATGGTGGTGGGGGGGCCCCAGTATTTTCTGGGACAAAGCCTGCTGGACACCGGGAATATTGAGGCGTTGAAGCATATTGCCGGACAGGTCTGTAAGGAAAAGGTCGAATTCCTCAATGAGTATCTTCCGAAAAAGGTGGCAGCCAACCGTTATGCGCCCTCCCAGAGGATCTATCTGCATTATTCCGACAGCGAACACACCTATGAGGAACATATCCGCTATCTGCGCCGGGATCTGGCGAAAAAGGGATACCGCTGCAGCGAGGACGTGGCACATTACAAGGAACACGGGGAGATCAGTCTGTATTTTCCGGAATTTTTATTACATAGTGTGGAGGAAATCTTATGCCGGCAGTCAGCGTGATCGTTCCGGTATACAATACGGAAAAATATCTGGAGGAATGCATTCGTTCCCTGACAGAGCAGACGTTGTCTTCACTGGAACTGATCTTCGTGGATGACGGTTCCACGGATGCTTCTCCCAAGATTCTGGAAAGATATCGTGCCAGGGATCCCGAACACATCCGGGTCATCACCCAGAAGAACGCAGGGCAGGGAAAGGCAAGAAATGTAGGACTTGCGGCTGCCACGGGAGAATATGTGGGATTCGTGGATTCGGATGATTATGTGGACAGGCGTATGTACGCGGCCATGTACACCAGGGCCGGTTCCGAAGAACTGGATCTGGTGGAATGTGATTTTCATTATCTGGAGGACGACGGCAGAGAGAAGCGCTCTTACGGTTCGGCGGCTCCCTGGAACAAGCTGATCCGCAGGAGACTGCTTACGGACAACGATATATGGTTCCCGGAGGGGTATATCTATGAGGACACCTCTTTCTACCTGAAGTTACGTCCCTTTGTGAAAAAACAGGCGAAAATGCTGGGAGTCTATGCCTATCACCGGGACAGAGGGGATTCTACCATGAATGACAATAAAAGCAGACGGGTGGGAAATATTTTTCCGGTATTGCAGGATGCCTGTCGGTTTTACCGGGAAAAAGAACTGATGGATACTTATGGGAAAGAACTGGAATATTTCTGTACGAGGATCCTGTTGTGCAGTTCCATGGGGCGGATCTCCAGAGTGCGGGACCGGAAGCTGCGGAAATCTCTGCGGGAAGAGACTTTTGTGTTCCTTCGGGAAAATTTTCCGGAGTATCGGAAGAACCCTTATCTGGGCAATGGACTGAAAGGGCGTTATCTGCGGATCGCCACACCGGCATTGTGCGGGATCTGTGGGGGAACCATCGGCAGATGCAGGCCGGGAGGGTTACCGGGATAGAAAATGGCGGACAGAGAAAAGGGGAAAAATATGCGGATATCGGTAGCAATGGCCACTTATAACGGGGCCAGATTTATCACAGAACAGCTGGATTCCATCCGGCTTCAGAGCCTTCCTGTGGATCAGGTGATCCTGCGGGATGACGGTTCCTCGGATCAGACGCTGGAGATCGTACGGGAATATCTGGAGACTTACGAGCTGGCACCGGCATGGAGGATCACACAGAACGGAAAACGACTGGGGTATGCGGAGAATTTCCGGGCAGCGGTGGAAGAGACGGACGGTGATTATGTCTTTTTCTGCGATCAGGACGATATCTGGGAACCGGACCGGGTGGAAGATATGGTGAGCGAGATGGAAAAACGGAGAGAGATACTGGTGCTGGGATCGGAATTCGTACCGTTTACAGTGGATCCCGATGCTCCTTCTGTCAGCCGGAGCGTATTGAAAAGCTTCCGGGGGGACGGAAGCATGGAGCATGTTGCATGGAGTCCGGCCCATATTTTCATCGGCAGTGAGGGCTGTACCATGTGTCTGCGCAGAGAGTTTCTGGAAGAGACGAAGAAGTACTGGTATCCCGGGTGGGCGCATGATGAATATGCCTGGAAGTTGTCCCTGTGCATGGACGGCTGTTACATTCTGCACAGTGTTACGTTACGGCGGCGAATGCACTCGGGTAATGTATCCAAACGCAAGATGCGGGATCTGGACAGACGGATCGCTTTTTTCCGGGAATTGCAGAAAAGTCATGAAACCACTCTGCGGTTCGCCGAGGACTTTGGAATGCCGGAGGAAGCGAAGGAACTGTTAAGACGCAATATCCGGGCCACCACCCTTCGGATCGAGTTGATGGAACAGCGAAAATTGTGGAATATTGTGCCGCTTTTATGGAAATACCGGGATTGTTATCACAGCAAAAAATCTCTGCCGGTGGAATTTGCCATGGCAGTCAGAGGATGAGGCAATGAGCAGATATCTGGTGGAAAAAACGAAGACAACGGGGCAGGGCTGGCAGAGCAGCAACCGCTATTTTGAAAATTGTGGGGAGCGGAGTCTTGGACAGTTTTTGTCGGTTTCTTTTCTTGTGGCCTATTATATTTTACCACAGTATTTCGGAATCCGGCTGCCGGGCTTTGATCTGACGGCACAGCGAATGCTCATAACGATTCTGTGTCTCTTTCTGCTGAGCAAAGAATCCCGGAAAAAGATGTTCTGGGAAGGGGTGAGAAGCTGCAGATTGTGGCTTTTTATGGCAGGATATCTGGGAATCTGTTTCTATACGGCGGTACTGCGTTTTCACATAGGTACTTTTCTTTATCCGTTCATTGAATTATTGGGAGCTTTTCTGGTGATCTACGTACTGCGGGAGTATCTGGGAAGTGATGGATTTCTGGTGCTTTTCCGGCGGATGCTTTTGTTTCTGTGTGTGCTGGGACTCGTGGAGGCGGTCATGAGAAAGACACCCTTTGTCTATCTGGAGACCATCAGGGGACTTTATACCGGAGGCATGATTCGCTCCGGTTCCTACCGGATCATGGGACCGGCCAATCATTCTCTGGCGTATGGGCTGATCCTGATCTCCGGGTTACCATTATTGTGCATTGATGAGGAGAAACATTGCTTCACGCTGTTTCGGCATCTGCCTCTCCTGCTATTGGTGGTGGTTAATGTATTTCTTACGGGATCCCGTTCCACGCTGGCGGTCATGGGACTGGAGCTTTTGCTGTTGACCGTGCTGGCACCGGGAGAGCAGAGGAAGAAACTGTTGTTTACCATAGTACCGGCCGGGCTTTTGATTCTGCTTCTTGCATTTTTATTCCCCAATTCTCCGCCGGGACATTATATTTTGTTGCAGCTTAGTACGGTGGTGGATGAGATGTTTGGAACCTCCTATGCCATCCGTTACGGGGTAGACAGCACCTCCCTTGCCAACAGCGCTTCCTACAGGGATGCCCTGCTGGATATTTTCACGGTGGACTGGTTGAACCCCTGGCTGGGGCAGGGCTCCGGATATCATTTCTCCTGGTATATTCCGGGAGGGGCCACGATCCACTCCATTGACAATTTCTATGTGGCCAATTATATCCGCTACGGGTATCCGGGACTGGTGGTCTACGGACTGTTGATCCTGCAGGCGGTGGGGGAGATGGTGCGATGCGGGATTCAAAAGAAGGACAGAACAATGTTAAGTCTGGCGCTTGCGGTCTGCGGGTACTTCTTAAATCTGTGGTGGATGGATACGCTGCAGACCATCAAGTATGCGTATCTTCCCATCGCACTGTTCCAGGTGATCTCCCGGGAAAAATGGGAAAATATGTCGGATTTGCAACACAAAGCGGTGCACAGATACATAAGGTAAATAGAGAGAAGAAACGAAAAAGGAAACGAAAATGCGAAAAAGTTTTTGGCTGTTTGCAATAGTTCTGAGTATGAGTCTGGGGATACGGGTGCAGGCGGCACCCAGAGAGATCCCGGACCATTTCAATACCGGTGTGGATACAGATACAGAGCTGACGGAGATCCCGGAACCGGGGATTTACGGTGGAATCCAGTATAAGACCGGAGCCGGAGGACAGCTGGCACTGGATCTGGTCTACAGCAACAGACAGGCGGGGAATGAGATAGAGATCCGGAATATGGATTTTTCCCGGTATGCACTGTTGATGGTCAATGAGGGCAAAATTGCCGTGGAGACTACGGTGACTTTCCGGAACTGTAAATTCGATGCAGTCACTACCGGGCGGGAGGATGCCCGGATATCCTATGTGTTCGAAGACTGCACCCTGCGTAATTTTCAGGGAAGCAATGCCACGTTTACCCGGTGCCGTCTGGGTGGCAGCAGCGGAGATGCTTTGAATCCCTATCGCAATGTGACACTGAGAGATTGCTACATTGCGGATCTGGCACACCCGGACAGCGGGGATACAGTACATTCTGACGGGGTACAGATCTTCGGATATCCTTCTCTTACGGCGGAGAATATTTCCTTCGACAACTGCAGATTCGAAGTACCGGCGATCCCCGGAGGGGGGAGCTATGTGAATGCCTGTCTCATGATTGCCCCGGAGAAGAGCGGTGCCAAAGGAATCTATTTCACAAACTGCATTCTCAACGGAGGCGGTTATGCCATCTACACACTGGTAAAAGACGGTTTTTCTCTGGAGAATGTGGTGCTGTGTAATATCTCGGTAGGGGATGCGGCCCGTTATGGAACCTTCTACCATCGCAATGTCACGGCGGGGGTCACCATGGAGAATATTTATACGACGGATACTTTGTATGTAGGCAGCAGATTCGTGGATGAAGAGGGCAGGATCCATTTCAGCGTGACCAACGATACGGCGCAGGAACGGAAGCTGATGATCGTGACGCCCAGACAGACCATAATACTGCCTGTTAAGGCGTGTCCGCCCTATGAGGACAGAACGGCGGATATGACCTTTGAGGATTTTCCCTTTGATATCGATGTGGTGGTGCCGGGGGCACAGTGGGCGGTATGCTATGACATCACGGACGGGTGCACACAGATCGCACTGTATGCGGAAAGGAAGAGATGATTATGACGGAAGTACTGTATATATGCCTGTGGTACAAAGATAAAAAGAGAACCTGGTCCGGAACGGCCTGGTCCCTGCGACAGGCCATGGAGCCTTATCTGCAGGTGCAGGATCTGGCACTTTCGGATCCTCTGTACCGCAAAATACTCCGGAGACTGCAGAGGAAGAAGGGACTGAACCCCGGGCCGGTCCTGCGGGACCGGCTGCGGCTGTCGGGGAGATATGCTGCGTGGAGACATCGGCACAGGACAGACGAAAAAATGCCTGTGTTTCAGTTTGGCGGCTGGCCGTCGGGAGCGCATTTGGCATCCTATCTCTATCAGGACCTTTCCATTCCCGCGATTCTGTGGCTGCAGAGGGAAGATCCGGTGGGCTATCGGTACTGCGAGTATGATCAGGTGC
The DNA here is from genome assembly GCF_003480225.1 of Clostridium sp. AM34-9AC. NCBI lineage: Bacteria > Bacillati > Bacillota > Clostridia > Eubacteriales > Clostridiaceae > Clostridium > Clostridium sp. AM34-9AC. Next base: position 71,550 of record NZ_QUIU01000008.1, on the reverse strand, counting down.
CGCAAAAGACGCTGGAACGCAGGGCGGCGAGACAATTGGAGCAATACCGGCAAAGTGAAGGGGTATTCACCATGAGCAGGTGGCTTTCGGAGTTCCTGATCCGGGAATGCGGGCTCCCCCGGGAAAAGGTCCATGCGGTGGGAGGCGGCATCAATGTGGATGCTGCAGGGATCCGTCCGGGATCAAAGGAGGGGCGGCGTATCCTGTTTGTGGGAAGGAATTTTGTGAGAAAAGGTGGTCCGTTGGTGGTACAGGCTTTCACAATCCTGCGGAAAAAATATCTGTGGTCAGCGGAGCTGTATCTGGCGGGGGCAAAGGAGTCGGACATCCGGGACGCTCTGCGGGAGAGGCAGATCAGGGTAGAAGAGGCGGACTGGCAGAAGATCCACCTGCTGGGAGATCTGGGGTCTGAAAAACTGACAGACTATTATAACCTGTGTGATGTCTTCTGTATGCCGTCTTATTTTGAAGCCTATGGACTGGTATTTGCAGAGGCACTTACTTATGGTCTGCCCTGTATCGGCAGAGATAAATTCGCTATGTCGGAGTTCATTGAGGACGGATGCACCGGCAGGCTTATTTCCGGGGAGGATGCGGAGGAACTGGCACTGGATCTGTGGGAAGTACTTCAGGATCCGAAATACCGGGAGGAAGTGGAACGGCGGAGGGAATGGTATCTGAGAGAGTATTCCTGGGACAAGGTGGCGCAGAGAATATGCAGTGTGATGGAGAAAAATGAGAGAGACAAAGATCAGTATCGTAGTGCCGGTGTATAACGCGGAAAAAGAATTACAGCGCTGTGTAGACAGTATTTTCCGGCAGAGCTTTTCCAACTGGGAACTGCTGCTTATCGATGACGGCAGCAGGGATAGCTCTTCGGCCTTGTGTGACAGGCTGGGGGCGCAGGACACAAGGGTCCGGGTCTGGCACAAGGAAAACGGCGGTGTCAGCAGTGCCAGAAATCTGGGGATCTGTAAGGCTGAAGGAGAGTATCTTTTTTTTACGGACAGTGATGATACCCTGTTCCCGGATACCCTGGCAACTTTATATCAAAAGGCAAAAGTATCCGGCGCGGATCTTTCGGTGTGCGGTTTTACATATCTGGTGGAACAGACGAAAGAATGTGTGGATAACCTTCCGGAAAAAGCTTTCTGCGGTGGAGGAAAAGAATATCTGGAGGAGCGGTTTTTATCGGACTTCCGGCGGGAATTTTTCAATCCGCCATGGAATAAGCTGATCCGCAGGGAATTGCTTCTGGAAAATGATATCCGCTTCGGAGAGGAATTTGCCATCTGTGAGGATATGGCTTTTTCCATGCAGGTGCTGGAAAAGAGCAAAGGGATCTGTGTGGTTCCGGAGTCGTTGTATTGTTATCACTATAAGGAAGCGGAGAATCTGGTGAACCGTTTTCATGAGAACTATTATGAGGCTTTATTGTATTTCCGGGACCGCACCTGGCAGTGCTTCCGAACGCTTCAGGCAAAGCAGGAACTGTATGCGGAGGTCAATGCCTGTTTCGTGGGGAAGAGTCTGATGTATCTGCATAAGATCTATAGAGATTCCGGCTATGAGGAAACCAGGAAATATGCGGAACTGAAACGGATCGGTGGTTCCCTGCCGCTGCAGAATGCCCTGCGGGAATACCGGGCCACGGGAAAGAGGCGCTTGCTGCGGGAGTTGCTCCTGCATAAGAGATTCCGGCTATTGGACAGTCTGTACCGGTGGCGGTAGGACAGGGGAAGGAGAGAGGATTGGAACTGACAAAACAGATCGGCGTATTGCGCAATCGAAAAACCTTGGACGGAAGAAAAGCAGACAGGAACAAAGTAAATCTGGAGTACTGGAATTTTAATGAGAATCTGGGGGATCTGCTGGCACCGGTGGTGACGCAGTGGATGTTGCACCGTCTGGGACTGGATCTGTACAGAGAGGCGGCAAAGCCCTGCCATCTGATGACCATTGGTTCTGTGTTGGGACTGGGAGTTTTCGATGCGGTGATCTGGGGCAGCGGGGTCAATTCCTTCGCCCATGTGGGACGGGTGACTACACAAAAGGGATACCGGAAGCTGGATATCCGGGCAGTCAGAGGTCCGGTCACCGCACAGGTGCTCCGGGAGAACGGATATACCTGTCCGCAGATCTACGGAGACCCGGCAATCCTGCTGCCTCTGATTTATCCCGGCAGACGACCGGAGAAAAAGAAAAAATATGTGGTGATCGACCATTACATGAAGCGGAAAACGACAGGAGATGACAGACTTTCCATACGAACCGGAGATTACCGGACCTTCCTCGACAAAATTCTGGAGGCGGAGGTGGTATACTCGTCTTCGTTACATGGGATCATTCTGGCGGAGAGCTATGGGGTCCCGTCGGTATTCCTTCGGCAGGGGATGGAGGAAGAGATGCTGAAATATTATGACTGGTACTTTGCCACCGGCAGATATGAGGTGCGCTCGGCAACATCCCTTGCGGAAGCAAAGGAAACAGAACCCATGAAATTGCCCGAACTGGAAGAACTGAGGGAGGGACTGCTACAGAGCTTTCCCTATGATCTGTGGATCGGCCAGAAAGCCGGAAGGAGAAAGTGTGAATGAAAAGGACCAGAAATGCCGTCAGAAATGTGATCTTCGGAGGACTCCTGAAGGGGTATCAGATTCTGGTTCCTTTTATCATGCGCACGCTGCTGATCCGGTATCTGGGAATGGAATATCTGGGGCTGAACAGTCTGTTTACTTCCATACTGCAGATCCTGAATCTGGCGGAGCTGGGAGTAGGGAGTGCACTGGGCTACAGTATGTATGCTCCCATCGCGGAAGGAAAGAAGGACGAGATCTGTGCTCTGTTGTCATTGTATCGCAGATATTACCGCCTGATCGGTCTGGGGATCTTTCTGGCCGGAATAGTGCTGCTGCCGTTTCTGCCCTCGCTGGTGAAAACGGACAGTATTCCGCCGGATGTGGATTTGTATGTATTGTATCTGCTGCATCTGGGAGCCTGTGTCATCAGTTACTGGCTGTTTGCGTATAAAAACAGTCTGCTGGCAGCTCATCAGCGAAGTGACCTGGCAAATAAGGCGGATCTGGCGGTACGGACGCTGCAGTATCTTATACAGGCCGGGCTGCTGGTGGGCTTTCGGAATTATTACTGGTATCTGCTGGCGGCACTGGGAGCACAGATCCTGACGAATCTGTGTACCGCACTGGTGGCACAGAAAAATTATCCGGATTATGTCCCAAAGGGACAGGTGGAAGAGCAGACCAGGCAAAAAATCCGGGGCAAGATCAAGGACCTGTTTACCTCCCGGGTGGGGGTGGTCATTGTGAATTCCGCGGATACTCTGGTCATTTCGGCATTTTTGGGACTGACGGTGCTGGCAGTCTATCAGAATTATTATTACATCGTTACTTCCGTTATTGGTCTGGTAGGGGTGCTTTTCACCTCCACTCTAGCCGGGATCGGCAATAGTCTTCTGACCGAGAGCCGGGGGAAAAATTATGCGGACTTCTGTAAATTTACACTGTTGATCGCCTGGATCGCAGGACTTTGCACCTGCTGCCTGCTGTGTCTGTTGCAGCCCTTTATGAAACTGTGGATCGGAGAGGCAGGCATTTTGCCCGGACAGATCGTGATCTGTCTGTGTGTATATTATTTTATCTACGAGTTCAACCAGCTGTTCAATGCCTACAAGGATGCCGCCGGGATCTGGCACAGAGACCGGTTCCGGACACTGACAACGGCAGGAGTGAATCTGGTCCTGAATCTTCTGCTGGTGAAACCTATGGGGCTGTACGGAGTGATCCTGTCTACGGTAGTTGCTACGCTCATCGTAGGAATGCCGTGGCTGATACATAATCTGTTTACGACGTTGTTTGACGGAGAGGACCGGCAAAGCTATCTGGGGACACTGGTCTTCTATGGAAGCGTAACATTTTTAAACTGTATGCTGACCGACCGGGTATGCAGTCAGATACCGGTAGAAGGAATCCGGGAATTATTGGAGCGGGCACTGGTATGTCTGCTTGTGTCCAACGGCATTTTTCTGTTGTGTTACGGAGGCCGGAAGGATTTCCGGGCCCTGTTGGCAATGGGGAAGAGATTTCTGCCTGAAATACCTCATGATAAAGCGGCTTCGGGAAATGACCGATCCGCAGAGGAAACCACAAAGTTTGCAGATTACGGAAAGGTGGGAGCTTTCTATGAAGATTGCAGTAGCGGGAACCGGGTATGTGGGATTGTCCATGGCAGTTCTGCTGGCCCAGAATCATGAAGTAACGGCGGTGGATGTGATACCGGAGAAGGTAGAGTTGTTACAAAAAGGGAGATCACCTATCCGGGATAAAGAGATCAAAGAATATCTGTCAGGCGGCAGGCTGCATTTGCAGGCTACCCTGGACGGAGAGGTGGCTTACCGGGATGCGGAGCTTGTGATCGTCTCCACACCGACGAACTATGATCCCGGAATTCACTTTTTTGATACCGGTTCTGTGGAAACGGTGGTGGAGACAGTACGGAAGGTGAATCCTGACGCGGTGATCGTGATCAAGAGTACGGTGCCGGTGGGATATACAGTGTCTCTGATGGAAAAATATCACACGGACAGGATCCTGTTTTCTCCGGAATTTTTGCGGGAAGGGCATGCACTGTATGACAATCTGTATCCTTCCCGGATCATTGTGGGAGCAGACACAAAGTCCGTTGAAATGGCGGAGTATGCAAGACGGTTTGCAGAGCTTTTGCGTGAGGGTGCAAAAAAACAGGAGATCCCCATACGGATCATGGACCCTACGGAAGCGGAGGCGGTAAAACTGTTTGCCAATACCTATCTGGCGCTCCGGGTCAGTTTTTTTAACGAACTGGACACTTATGCGGAGATGCGGAACTTAAGCAGCCGCAGTATTATCGAGGGTGTCTGCCTGGATCCCCGGATCGGGATGCAGTACAATAATCCCTCTTTTGGCTACGGAGGATACTGTCTGCCGAAGGATACGAAGCAGCTACTGGCCAATTATGAGAACATTCCCCAGAATCTGATCCAGGCCATCGTGTCCGCCAACAGTACCCGCAAGGATCATATCGCGGACAGTATTCTGGAGAAGGCGGGATTTTATCAGGGAAGTCAGGGTAGAGGCGGTGTACCGGGGCAAAAGGTGGTCATAGGAATCTATCGGCTTATCATGAAGTCCGGCTCCGATAATTTCCGTCAGTCCAGTATCCAGGGCGTCATGAAACGGATCCGGGCCAAAGGGGCACAGATTTTGTTGTACGAGCCGGAACTTTCGGAGGATGATTTTTTCGGAAGCCCGGTCATACGGGATCTGGAAGCCTTTCAGCGGCAGTCGGATGTGATCGTGGCCAATCGTTATCACAGAGATCTGGAGAATGTCCGGGAGAAGGTATACACCAGAGATATTTATTACAGGGACTGAGTGAGGGAAGAAATGGATACAGAGAAAAAAACGGGGGAACGAATAGGAATCACGCTGGCACTGTTAGCATGTGTGGGATTTTCCGCTTTTCTGATCTGGCTGCAGCAAAGCCAAGAGAATGACAGACAGCAGCTGACACAACAGGTACAGGACAGCGGGCAGCGGGAAGAACAGACGGAAGGAAGCGGGCAGATCGAGATCCGGAGTCGTGTTACCCGGAGCAAAACAGGGGATCAGCCGGTATTTTCCCTGCCGGGAGGGTTTTATCCGGAGGATATTACGGTAGAGATCGCTGCACCGGCGGGAAGCAGTATCTATTATACACTGGATGGCACGGTGCCGGATCCGGAGAACGGAATTCTCTATGAGGCACCGGTGGAGATAACGAATATCTGCGGCAGTCCCAATGTCTACTCCGCCATTTCCACAGTGTCAGCCTACCAGGACTATGCGCCGTTTAATGACGTGGACAAAGCGGTGGTGTTACAGGCAGTGGCAGTAGATGCCGGAGGCAGGACAAGTAATGTCACCTGCGCCAGCTATTTTGTGGCTATGGAGGCCAGAGCAATGTACCGGGATCTGCCGGTGTTGTCGCTGACTGTGGATCCTGTGGAGCTGTTTGATTATTTTGGCGGCAATTATGTCACAGGTGTGGATTATGAGAATGCGCTGGCGGCGGATGACCTGCGGTTTGATTCTGCCAATTATTACCGGGGTGGAGAGATGAATGCCCATGTGGAATACTTCGAAGCGGACAGATATCTGACTTATGAGGGGGAGGTAATTTTAAGTTTGCGGAAGGACGGAAATCTGGATTACGGGCAGAAAAGTTTTCTTATGACGGGAGCGGATCCGGTGCCGGAGAGCAGTTGTGAGCTGTATGAGCTTTTCCGGGACGGCACGTTTCTTCTGTACGGGGGCGGCACGGATCATGTGGCCAAGAACAGACAGGTTTTAGAGGAACTGCTGTTAAAAGAAATCACGGATTTTACGCTGGAAGAGCGGAAGGGCTGTCTGGTGTTTGTGGACGGGGAGTTCTGGGGATTGTATCTGGTGGGCAGGGTAAATACGGCGGAAACCTTTGCCCGAAGAGCCGGCGGTTCCCCGGAAGAAATTCAGGTCATAGAGAACCGCTATCCCTCCCAGATCGCTCCGGAATACGGAGAACTGTACCGGCTGGTGACCGAGGGGAATGTTTCCGGACACGGAACGTATCAGAAGATCCTGGAGCAGATGGATCTGGAAAGCTATCTGGATTATTACTGTGCCAATCTCTATTTCGGTAATTCGCAGTTTGACTCTTTTTCCACCACTTTGTGGCGACGGGCAGGAGAAGGAGAGACGGGAAAATGGCACTGGGAATTCTCGGATGCCACGGATACTCTGGGACGGAATAAGGTCAGTAATTACAGTGTGAATACCTATCTGTGTCCGGGGGTGGCAGAAGATCTGTTTTTACAGGGATTGCTGAAAAATAAGGACTTTCAGACAGCGTTCCGGCAGAGAATGCGGGAATACGTGGAAGAACTGACGAAGGAAAAGGCAGAAGAGTATCTGACACCGCTTCTGGAAACTTACCGGGTGGCAGTGACAGCCACGGCGGAGCGCTACGGCCTGCGACAGACAGAGGAAGGATATCTGGCTGACGGGGATACGATTCAGGAATATTTTGCCTCACGGGGAGAATATATTCTGCGATATACGGAAGAGCTTATAACGCTTGTGGATCAGACGGAGGCTCCTGACGGAGTACAGGAAACGGTCACGGAAAGCGTACCTGAAGAATAAAGGGAAAGGGGACCGCGTATGGAAACAATGGCAGAATATCTGGCGGAACTGGTAAAGGCCGGATTGGAGGACAGAAAGGCGGCGTCTCTGCCAGAGGGAGTCTCTGTAAGGGAGATTGTAAAGATTTCAGAGGAGAACCATATGGATTATCTGCTTTTGGGAGCCTTGTTAAAAACAGATGGGCTTTCGGAGGAAGAAAAAGAGCTTTTGCGGGAAAAAGTACTGGGAAGCATGCTTTTTACCGGTATGCAGCTGCAGGAATTGAAGAAGCTGGAGGAACGGATGGAACAGGCAAAGATTCCCTGTCAACCCATGAAAGGAGCCCGGATGAAATTCTATTATCCGTCTCCGTTTCTGCGGGAAATGAGTGATATTGACATTCTGATCCACGGAGATTTCATGGAGCAGGCGGCAGTGGAACTGGAAGCCATGGGGTATGTCCTGCAACAGAAGATCAAGCATCATGATATCTATCGGAAAGCACCGGAAATCGTGGTGGAGGCGCACAGAGCCATGTATGACCGGACAGTGGACGAGAGGCAGTATGCCTATTTCTCGGATCTGTCCCGGGCGGTGCGCAGAAAGGGTTTTCTGTATGTGTATGATTTTGAGGCGGAAGATTTCTATATTTACATGATGGCTCATATGGCAAAGCATTTTTACAAGAGAGGCTGTGGTATCCGGAATCTGGTGGACATTTATGTGTTTCTGGAAAAATTCGGTGGGGAAATGAACGCAGACTATCTGCAAAAGCAGTTTGCGGGATTGGGACTGACGGCATTTACGGAGCATATGGAGAAGCTGGCCCGGATCTGGCTGCAGGGAGAGCCCGGTGAAGCGTTTTATCAGCAACTGTTTGACTATATGCAGGGGTGTGGAATCTATGGCAAGGATGAAAACGGTATCTGGAACCGGTTCTGCGATGCGCAGCCGGAGAAGGGAGAAAAGGGCCGAGATGTCCTGAAACGCTGGTACTGGTTCCCTCCTTATGAATATATGGTGTTGTATTACCCGTGGCTTTCGAGAAATCCCGTTGCGGGAAAATTTCTGCTTCCGGCAGCCTGGGGAATCCGGGCCGTCCGGGGTGTGGTCTGCGGCCGGGGAAAATACAAGCGGGAAATGCTGCGGCAGATCGATGCATCACAGATCGGTGTAAGACAGGATATCTACCGCAGACTGCAGTTACGTTTTCATTAGTCTGTTCCATTGAAATATTTATAAGGAGTGTAAGAAAGCCATGAAAAGTCCGTCAGGGTTTCTTTGGAAGAACCCATGGAAAAAAGAAACCTTACTTACCTATTATTATTCGGCGATCTTCCGCATGCAGCTGCTGCTCCTGCCGCCGGGGAAACTGCGGAAGGGCTGGGGCAGAGAAAACGAAGAATCCGCAGGAACGGCATCCCGGGAAGGATACCGGCAGGCGGCGCGTATCGCCCGGATCGTGGGAAAGGTCTGTGATAAGACTCCCTGGGAGAGTAAATGTCTGGTGCGGGCGCTGGCGGCCCAGAGACTGTTGTGCCGGCGGGGACTTTCTTCCACCCTGTATCTGGGGTGTGGCATGGAAGAAGGTAAAATGGTGGCCCATGCCTGGCTGCGTTTTGGGGAAATGTATGTGACCGGAGGGGACGGCGGCGGATATACTACCGTGGCCCGGTTCTGTAAGGAGGCTTCCGGAAAGAGGGGATAAGTATGTCGGCAATCTGGGGAATTGTGGATCTGAGTGTGGCGCAGTCAGAGGCACAAAGAAAAAATCGTGCAGGGAACCTGTGGGAAGAGGCTCTGCGGATGCGGCAGGCCTATAGGACGAGCTGCCTGGACCGGATACAGGAAAAAAGGGAGGCAACCTATTATCTGGCCTGCGGGGTACAGAATGTCACAAGGGAAGCTGTGGAAGAAAGATTCCCTTATGAAAGAAAGGGAGAGCGCAGAAGCCTGTTCGTGGCGGATGTGATCCTGGATAACCGCGGAGAACTGGTGCAGCGGTTTGGAGGCATCCGGGATCTGTGCAGCCATCCGGACGGGGAAATTCTGTATGAAAGCTTTTGCAGCCATCCGGAGGAAACGCTTGCCGTGGCCAGAGGAGCCTATGCCTGTGCGTATCTGGAGCCGGGGAAGCGGACCCTGACTTTGTTCAATGATGCGGTGGGAAACCGTTCGGTCTATTATTTTCAGGAGGAAAAAAGGGTCTATTTTTCCACGCTGCTTGCGGGGATCACCTGCGAACGGGAGAACTGGAAGGAAAATACGGGCTGGTTTGACCGGTTCTATACCATCCGGGATCTGCGGGCGGTGTCGGAACCCAGAGAGACACCCTATGCGGGGATCCTGCGACTGGCTCCGGGAGAAATTGTGGTATTTACTGAAGAAGGGGTGCACAGAAGGGAGTACTGGGATCCCTTTGCGGGACGGAGGATCCTGAGGGGGAAGACGGAAGCAGGGTACCGGGAGCTGGTGACCACGGTGTTCCGGCACTGCGTGGAGGATGTGATCCGGGAAGGCCGGGGTGGAAAAGAAACAGGAATTCTGTTAAGCGGCGGGCTGGACTCCAATGCGGTGGCGGCTTATGCAGCACCTTACCTTGCCGCCAGAGGAAAGAAACTGTATTCCTTTACTGCGGTGCCGGAGGAGAAGGAAAGAGCACGGATCCCGGGACAGTACGCTGTGGAGGATGAGAGAAGCAGTGTGGAACTGGTGCGGAGATTTCACGGGAATCTGGAACCGGAGTATCTGGTGACCAACCGGGGAGATCTGCTGGCGGAGAACCGGAGGCTGTGGGAAGTTCTGGAAGTTCCCTGTAAAGCGGTACTGAATCTGCCCTGGATGTATGAAAGTTATCGTCTGGCAGCTCAGAAAGACTGTGGGATCCTGCTGTCGGGACAGTACGGAAATATTACCATATCCTATGGGGATTTTCGAAGCCTGTTCCTGACACTGCTACATCAGGGAAGAATCAAAGAACTGGTGCGGGAGATCAATGTCTACAGCAGAAAATACCGCAGGAGCCGCAAGTGGATCTGGCGGGATCTTCTCACGGCGGAAGCCGGTGGGGATCATGAAGCGGTGTCCCGGTATATGTATGACAAAAGTGCCTTGCGGCAGATCGGAGAATATGAAGTAAAGCTGTCTCTGGCCACCGGAGTGGTGCCCAGAGATCCCACCAGAGACAAGCGGCTGATCGCACTGGTGCTAAGTCTCCCGGTGGAACAGTTCACCCATGCCGGGCAGGAGAGACGCCTGGTTCGGCAGTATTTACAGGGGAAGATCCCGGAAGAGATTCTGGCGGATGAATTCCACAAGGGAAGACAGGGCGTGGGAAGCGGGGAACTGCTCGCCTTGCAGTGGGAACGGATCTGTGAGGAACTGTCGGGGATTCCGGGTGAGACGATGTCCGGGGAAAACGGGCACTCAAAAGCAGACATGGTGCGTGGCTTTTATGTGGGCCTGGCACAGGAATATCGGAGAAGGTTTGAGGTATGATGGAATATTTTTACAGAATCTACGGACTGCGGGTGCAGTCGCAGATCCCCTTTTCGGAGGCAGTACCGGAGACGGCGGGAGAGGCAGAGGTAAAAATTGTATTCGGAAGGATGCCGGATTTCCTGCTGGAAGCGGGACAGAAGGGCTACGGGACCTGGACAAACGGCTTTGTATCGGCCTGGTTCCGCATCCGGGACGGAACACAGGTCTATGTGGAAGGGGGCAGTAGGATCACCGTGGAGCTTTCGGAGGAACCGCAACTGCTTGTGATCACTTCCCTGTTGCTCAGTGCCGGGATGGCACTGGTCTGTCTGCAGAGGGGGGAACCCTTTTTTCACGGAAGTGCATTGTATACCGGGGAACAGGCCATTTTACTCTGTGGGGAGAGCGGGGCCGGGAAGTCTACGGTGGCCATGGAATTGTTGCAAAGAAAGCTTGGATTTCTGGCGGATGACACAGTGAGGGTGCATCCGGGAACTATGGGGATGCTGGCGGAGCCTTCCTACCCGCAGCAGAAGCTTTGTCGTGATATGGCGCTGAAATGCGGGAAGCCGCTGGAAGAACTGATCTATATTGACGAAGAGAGGGACAAATATGCCTGGCGCAGACAGGATTGCTATCGGAAAGAGGCGGCGCTCCTCGGGAAGATTTTTTTGCTGCGAAAGGATGCTGTGGCCGGGTGGCAGGATGCGGTGCAGAATACCGGGGAAGAGGCAGTGAGTATCCAAAAGCTCACCGGGCAGAAAGCACTGGAGACTTTGAGCAGCCAGTTGTATCTGGCGGATACCTACCGGTACAGTACCGGGATTCCGTATCCTTTGATGGAACAGTTGGTCCGGATCGCAGGGCAGGCCGGAATCTATGAAGTGATCAGGCAGTCGGACAAGGATACACTCCACGAGGTCGTAACGAAAATCTTACAGTTTTGTTAGAAAGAGGGTATTTTTACAGGGAAATTATTATAATCAGAAATGTAAGAAATCATAAAAATGTAATAAGGAGGAATGGAAAATGAAAGCATGGAGTCAGCCCGAAATGGAGGAACTGAACGTAAGAGCAACGGCTTACAGCCCTAAGGGAGGTCTGATCGAGGACGGCGTTTACCAGTCCGATGACGGTAAGTATACTATCCCCACTTACGGTCCTTCTTCCGGCAATTCCGGAGAACCTACCGTAGACGTACAGTAGTTTTCGGACTGTATGAGAGGAAAATGCCAGAATGGATCAGGGAAGCTCATGGTTACATGGGCTTTTTTGGTGTATATGATGAGTCAGCCTGCTCGATTAACAGACGGAGACAGAGCGTGTAAAAGAAGGGAGAACAGAAAATGGACAAAACGGCAAAAATCCGAATGAAAGCGAAAAGGAATGTGACGGACCTGGCGGGAGAAAAGGTCATGGTGGATTTCGAACAGGGGAAATATTTCTGCATCAAAGGTGTGGGAAACGACATCTGGGATATGCTGGACGGGCAGGAAGGCGAAGACGGCATAACGGTGGAGGCTATCTTACATAAACTGATGGAAGAATATGAAGTGATGGAAGAGGTGTGTGAAAAAGAGGTGCTGGCATTTCTGGACAAACTGGAACAGGCGGGGATCCTGGAAGAGGTGTAGACACATATGGGAAAAATAAGAGGAAGAGATTATATTTCCTGGTTGTGGCAATATACCGCTCCCTATGCGGGCAGGATTGGTCTGCTGTTATTGTTTGGATTGTTGGAGACTTTTGCCTCGCTGGCCATGGTGCAGATCACCAAGGAGATCATTGATCATGCCACAGTGGGAAGCGGTTTCGGACGGCTGCTTACGGGTTATGTGCTGCTGTTATTGGGAATGCAGGGAATCTCGGTGTTGTCGACACTGCTTACTGCACTGGTAACGGAGCGGTTTTCCTTCGGGATCCGACGGCAGATCTATGAGAAGATCCTGCATTCTGGCTGGCGGGAAGTGACGGCCTATCATACCGGTGATCTCATGACAAGACTGACCAGCGATGCGGGAAATGTGGCGGACGGTATTGTGGGGACGATCCCTAATATCTTACAGCTGGGGATCGAGTTGGTACTGGTGTTTTGTATGTTGTTTTATTATTCCCCGCTCCTTGCGGTGTTTGCCCTGCTGGTGGCACCGGTGGCAGCCCTGTGCTCCTGGTGGCTGGGAAAACGCCTGAAACGGTTACAGGGGAAAGTGCAGGAGAGTGAGTCGGAATACCGTTCCTTTTTGCAGGAAAGTCTGGCCAACCTTCTGATCGTAAAGGCTTTTACCGGAGAGGACCGGGCGGTGGAGCGCCTGACAAAGCTGCGGGAGGAACGGTTCTACTGGGTATACCGCAAGACCGGACTGGGAACCGCCAGTTCCACGGTGATGTCACTGGCTTTTCAGGGAGGATATCTGATAGCATTTTCCTACGGGGCATGGCAGCTGTCGAGACAACAGATCACCTACGGTACTATGTCGGTATTTCTGACACTGGTGAACCGGGTACAGGCGCCGATCCTGGGACTGGCCCAGCAGATTCCCCGGATCATTGCCCTGTTGACTTCCGCCGGGAGAATCATGGAGTTACAGAGAATTCCCGGGGAGCAAAGGGCAGCCGGAGAGATCCGTGGATGGGAGATCGGAGTGGAGCTTCGAAATGTATGCTTCGGATATACCAGGGAACCGGTGCTGAAACGGGTGAATCTGAAGATCTGTCCGGGAGAATTTGTCGCCATTGTAGGAGAGTCCGGTATCGGCAAGACAACACTGATCCGCATTCTGATGGCCTTTCTGGAAACGGGAGCGGGAACGGTGGATTTCTACAATGGCAGCGGACAGAGGCAGGAGACCGGAGCTTTCGTCCGGAAGTTTATTGCCTATGTCCCCCAGGGGAATACTCTGTTCAGCGGAACCGTGAGAGAAAATCTGCAGATGGGCAGAGAAGATGCTTCGGAGGAAGAATTGTGGGCGGCCCTGAAACTGGCTTCCGGAGAAAATTTTGTCCGGTCACTGCCGGAGGGGCTGGATACCGTCATCGGGGAAAGAGGGCATGGCCTGTCGGAAGGACAGGCGCAGCGGATCGCCATTGCCAGAGCCTTTTTGCGGAGAGCACCGTTTCTGATCCTGGATGAGGCCACCTCGGCGCTGGATGAAGCTACGGAGGTCGCTGTATTGCAGGGGCTCCGGGCATTAGAACCGAGACCCACCTGCCTGCTTATCACCCACAGGAAGGGTGTTTTAAAATATTGTGACAGAGAACTTTGCATCCGGGAAGGGAGTGTGACGGAAGAATGCAGTACCACTACTATCTGTACGGCATGAGGGTAACAGCGGATCTGGACTTTGTACAGCTGGATCCGGTGCGTTTACCGGAGGATGACAGGGACTTCGGACGGGAAAAGGTCCGGATCCGGGCGATGGACGAAGAGGAGGAAGCACAGTTTCGGAAAGAACACGGAGACTGCGTCTGCGGAAGTTTTTTGGGTACAGAAAAAGGCTGGTTGTGTAATCGTACGCTGGCCATGAGTGTGGAGCGGGGACAGGTGATCCGGTATCACATCCGGAAGGGAGGAGATCCCGGAGCGGTACGAACCTATCTGCTGGGCTTTGGAATAGCAATGCTCAGCATTCAGCAGGGAAAACTTCCCATCCATTGCAGTGCGCTGGCAACTCCGGAAGGTGGTGCGATCCTGATCGCCGGAGAGAGTGGCGCGGGCAAGTCCACACTGACGGCAGAACTGCTGAAACGGGGGTATCGTTTTCTGGCAGACGATATGGCAGTGGTGGACATTTCCGGAAAAGAAGGGGTGTGGGTGTATCCGGCTTTTCCTTATATGAAGCTGTGCAGGGATGTGGTGCTGAGGCAGGGATATCCCCCGGAAGAACTTTTGTATATTGATGAAAAAAAGGACAAATTTCTGGTGCCCTGTACCGGGGTATTTCAAAGGGAAAAGGCCAGACTGGAACGATTTGTTTTTCTGGGAATCCGATGGAAAAAAGAGGCGGAAGATAAGTCCGGGAAGATAAAAGCAGAAAAAATCACAGGTCCCGACAGCATGATCGTGTATAAAGACAATCTGTTCTTAAGACATCTGTGGAAAAAACAGGATCCGGGAATGGAAATCTGGCAGAACTGCCTGAAAATAGCGGAGCAGATACCGGTCTTTTGGATAAGGAGACCGGCAGCAGGTGATTCCACTGCCGAGGTGGCAGCGGAAGTACACGCACTGCGAAACGTCGTGTCAGCTTAAGAACTCTTCCGGTTCCTCAGAAGGCTGCGGGGGCTGACAGTCGCCGCCACCGGGATGGTGTCCGGGATGATGTCCTCCTCCGCCGGGATGTCCGGGGTACCAGGGAAACCATCCACAGGCGGTCTCGGATACCTTCAGTTCCATCAGTTCAGGTTGTGTCCAATGCTTCATAAGAATTCTCCTTTCCGTCTGCCTTATGCAGAGATGTACACGGGGAAAGTCCCTGTGTGACTACAGCATAGGGAACACAGGGGCGGAAGTAAAGAAATGTATCATGATTGTAAGAATTTTGCAGGAAGTGTCACAGAAAAGATACTGCCTGCACCGGGGGCATTTTCGCAGGACACGGTTCCGCCGTGACGTTCTGTGATCGTCTTTACAATGGCCAGTCCCAGACCACTGCCGGTGGCAGAACCGGGAGTTCTGGCGGAGGAGACGGTGTAGGTGCGGTTAAAGATCCGCTCGAGGTCCTCCGGCGGAATGCCGGGCCCCTCATCGGTCACGGAGATCCGGAGAGAAGTAAGGTCAGCGGAAGGCGCGGCAGACAGAGTGATTTTCGTTCCGGCGGGAGCATATTTTGCGGCATTGCTGAGCAGATTGTCCAGAATCCGTATCAGTTTTCCGGGATCTGCAAAAAGGGTGGCATGGAGATCCTGCGATACAGATAAACAGAGAAGATGACCGGCATAGTGGCTGTCCGGAAGTGCGGTATAGAAATATTCTTCCAGAAAGGCCGGGGCATCCAGTTCCTGAAAGGAAAAGGCGTGGGAAGGATCCTCCAGAGTGAACAACTCGTACATATCCCGGATCAGATGTTCCAGTGTCCCAGTCCGGTGATCGATCAGGGTGAGGGCACCTTCGATATCCTGTGCAGACAGAGACTGTCCGGAAGTAAGATAATCCACGGCACTGCGGATGGCAGTGAGGGGAGCCCGCAGATCATGGGAGAGATTGGCCAGCATTTCCGTACGTTCCTGTTGCAGGTGTTGCAGGGAGCGATTGCTGGCATTTAACTGCGCGGTGATTTCCAGCAGCCTGCGGGACAGTTCTTCCACGGTCTCCTGTTCGAGAGAGGGAGAACGGAAAACGGGGCGGGAATTTTGTGCCATGGTCAGATACCTCCTTTCAGAAAACGATACCCTTTGGACCAGACGGTCTCGATGCGGTTCTCCAATTCGTAATTGCCCTCGAAACGTTTGCGGAGACGGCTGACATTGACCATAACGCTGCGTCTGTCACTTTCCCGGTAGACACCGAAGAGAGCCGTTCCCAGTTCCTCGAAGGTGATGTCCCGGTCCGGGTGTTCTGCCAGATACAGCAGGACTTCATATTCCCGGTTGGCGAGACACAGATCCTGTTCCCGGTAGAAGGCCTTGTGGGCTACCCTGTCGATGGAAAGATTTCCGATCGTCAGTACCAGATCGGAAGAAGCCTGCGCCAGTTGTCTGCGCCTGCGGATCAGGAGGTCCACCCGGGCTTTCAGCTCCCGGAGACTGTAGGGTTTGACCAGATAATCGTCCCCGCCGCAGGTAAGTCCCCGGATCACATCTTCCTCGGAACTTCTGGCAGTGAGAAACAGGATCGGCACAGAGGAAAAAGAGCGGATGTAACGGCACACCCGGTAACCGTCGGCTTCGGGCAGCATAACATCCAGTAAGATACAATCCGGAAGATTCTTTCGAATGGATAAGACGCCTTCCCGGGGGGAGATGGCAGTATACACGGTGAATCCCGCACCGGTGAGATATTTCTGATTGATCGCCAGCACTTCGGCATCATCATCGATCAGCACAAGCTTGAACATAGTATTATCTTACCTCCTTTGCTGGTGCTATTTTAGCATGGGGGAAAAACGATTGTCACCAAAGGAAGGTCGACAGAGAGAGACAAAGGACAGCGGAAAACGACAGACCGGATGAAAAAGTGACACGAGAAGGGGGAGAAAAATGAATCGGTCAAATACGAGTGCAAATAAGGATATCGGACACATAGTAAAGGATATGCTGCGGCTTCTGGTGGCTTATGGAGTGGCTGTGTTATTTATGGGAAGAGCATGGAGCCTTCGGACACTTGGGGGTATGACAGGGCTGGCAGCGATATTCGTGCTGCTTTATGTATTGGGAAAGGAAGAGCAATATCTGTATAATGTGACCCTGTTCGGTTATCCGGACAGGATACAGCGGCGCAGAACAGGATCGTTTCTGGTGGCAACAGCGGCAACCGTGGTCCTGCTGCCATATATTACAGAGGATCAGAGGGGATATTTTCTGTTTCTGATCCTGGCGTACAGTCTGGAAAGCGTACCGTTGCTGCGACACGGCAGATGCTGCAGAGACATGGAAAGAAATCGCGGGGAAGTGCCGCGTACCGCATTTGTGGGAAGAAGGGCGCAGTACAACAAGTTTCGGTATTTTTTGAAGAAGACCAGCATCCCCATGGAGCTTGTGGGGTATATTGCGGCATCGGCACAGGAACTGGCACAGATTTCAGAAGGAGATGCAGGAGAATATCTGGGAAGTCTGGAAGATCTGGAAATGCTGATCCGCCGGTACCATCTGGATCAGATCTATATTCTGCAAAAGCGCGAGGAACAGCTTTTTTCCATGCAGAAATATGTGGATCTGTGCATTGATATGGGGGTGACGGTACGGATGGTGGTGGATTTCTATAAGAGGCGCAGAGCCGACAGTTATGTAAGCTGTGTGGGAACCTATCCGGTCATCACCTACCATACGGTGACGTTGAATACCGGAGAACAGGTGATAAAACGGATCATGGATGTGGCAGGAGGCCTGGCAGGGATCGTTTTGTTTTCTCCGGTGATGTTATTGGCGGCGCTGGCCATTAAGCTGGATTCCCCCGGTCCTGTGATCTTCCGGCAGACCCGGGTCGGGAAAAACGGCAGGACATTTCAGATCTATAAATTCCGTAGCATGTATGTGGATGCGGAAGAGAGAAAGTCAGAGCTGCTGTCGCAAAATGAGATCGCGGGGGGCGTAATGTTCAAGATCCGGGAGGATCCCCGGATCACCCGGGTGGGCAGGATCCTGCGGAATTTAAGCATTGATGAGCTGCCACAGTTTTTTAATGTGTTGGGAGGTTCCATGAGTCTGGTGGGAACGAGACCGCCGACCCCGGACGAGGTGGAGAAATACGGCACAAGGCAGTGGCGGCGGATCAGTATCAAGCCGGGCTTGACGGGCATGTGGCAGGTGAACGGCAGGAGTCTGGTGACGGATTTCGAAAAGATTGTGGAGCTGGATGTGGAATATATTGATAACTGGTCACTGATGGAGGATATCCGGATTTTGTGCAAGACGGTGACAGTGTTGTTAAAGCATGCGGATGCGTATTAGAAAGAGAGGCAGAAGAGGTGGAATGAAGATGCATGGAACCCGGGTGAACTGGGTAGGAATGACCGGTGCCGTGGTATTGTTTGGATATGGATGGTGGAGAGAACCGTTGGCGGCGGTGCTGGGAGGGATGATCCTGCTTGCGGATCTGCTGGCCATGGAGGTGAGTGTAAGGAAAAGGGATGGGAAAAATGCTAAGAATACAATGTTTTGAAAAAAATGTAAAAAAAAAGAAAAATATTTCTGTTTTTCTGAACCTTTTTTCTGAGACGGAGAGTCTTAATAGATAAGACAGAATAAAAGGGGCGTTTTAACAGGCATCTCTGGAAGAAAGGAGCAAAAGGGGACATGGAAGAACGAAGACGGATCGACCGTGTGGGCTACCAGGCAAAGAGTGTTATCGTGGTATGTGATACCGGGGAAAGCATTTTTGTGGAGACCCGGAATGTCAGTCCGCTGGGCATAGCCTTTACGATGCCGGCAGGATCTCCTGACCTTAAGGGGAAAGACATCATAATCGTAGCGGATACGATGATCATGTATGCAGATGTCACCAGACAGGAGGAGCAAGAAGACGGAAATTTTAAAGTAGCTATTTCGGCAAAGAAGTTCACGCCGGAGGTGCTGCAGTATTTATTTGAACATATTGTTGAAACATAGAATGGAGAGGAAAAATCATATGAGAAAAAACAGTAAGAACGAAAAAGTGATTCGTGCTATGGCGATCGGCATTTCCGCAATGCTGATGGCATCTTCACCGTTGACTGCACTGGCAGCAGAAGGAGAGGGGAATTCTTCCGAAGGAAACGAGGATAAGAACATTACAGTGACACCGGAAGCCGGTGTATGCGATCAGGCGGAAGCAGCCGCAAAAGATGCTGACAAGGCTGTAGAGGGCGCCGAAAAGAGTGCCGCTGATGTGAAGGCGGAAGTGGTTGACAAGGTGGCAGCCGGAGATGTGAAGGATGCCGGGGGAAAGGATCTGTCTCAGGACATTCTGGATGCCAATGCCAAAGTAGAGGATAAGACTGTTGAAGACGGTTCATCCCTGAAGGATGCAGAGTCTGCCGTAGAGAATGCAGATACTGCGCTGGGGGTTGCGGAAGCCAATGACAAGCTGTCCGACGCAGAACTGAATAAGGCAGCTGATGCTGCGGCAAATGCAGGACAGACTGCGGCAGAAGCAAAGGATGCCATGCAGGCTTCCCAGGATAAGGTAAATGGACAGATCGAGAATATCAAGGATGCTGCTTCTATCACCGATGCCAATGCTGCCTATGAAGAAGTAAAGACTACCGTGGATCAGGCACAGGCAGATTTTGATGCAAAGCTCGGGGAGTACAATACCGCCAAGGCAGCTTATGAAGAAGCCGCAAAGAAACTGGCGGATTATGAAAAGGCATATGAGGATGCGGTAAACAGTGCAGATGCCAATGCAGATGCCGCAGCTACTGAGTTGAAAGCAGCGCAGGAAAATGCAGAAGCACTGGCAAAGGCTCTGGAAGCTGCCAAGAGCGCAGTGGATACCTCCGCAGCAGGTGCCATGGATATTGCAGATAAGGAAGCTCTGACACAGGGAGATCAGGGACTTAACTGGAAAAATGAGGATAAGCTTTTTATTTCCATTATGCAGAATTATTATCTGCCCGAGGTACTGAAGATCACTGCCGATGATATTAAGGTTGTCCGCAGACAGGGTGAAGACAATAATACCAAGAATTATTTTGAAGTAACCTATACCGATGAGAATGGTAATAAGCAGACAAAGTATTACAACTATGTGATGGATGACAAACAGACTTCCAAGGACAATATCGTGATCTTTGAGAAGCGAATTGAGGAAGTAAACTGGAAGACGGCGCAGGAGACCAATCCGGATCAGTATGTGAAGGAAAACGGGGATACTATCACTGTTTCCGAAGTGGAAAAAGGTCTGAAAGACGGAACCATTATTGCAGTAGATGGAAAGAAAGTGATCAAGAACGACGGAACCGAGAGTATCATTATTTCTGACAATAACCAGAAGACCGAAAACGGCGAGGTTGATACTGATGTAAATGAGGTTACCGAGAAGGAATCCTGGAAACTGGATGAGAACGGCAACCTGGTCAAGACCGTGACCGCTGATGTGACCACCATCACCTATACCGATGCAAAATTCACTTCTTCCGAACAGTATCAGACAGTGGCAGAGAGAGATGCTGCAGCTGCTGAAAAGGAAAAGGAATTGGAAAATGCCAATAACGGTAAGGAAGCAACCGTTACAGGAACAGAAAAAACGGATTATACTTATACCGGTAACGGAACCTACATTCCTACCTTTACGAAGACTGTGAATGTGAAGGATGAAGAGGTTGAATGGAAGCATACAGATAAAAAGACGGATTATGGTGTAAGAACAGAGGAAGAAGCAGTAGCAAAGGTTACGAAAGAGCAGGAGAAGGCGTTAAGCAATAAGATTAACGATGATGACGACTTATACCTGATCGGTGTAAGCAGTGATCTTAAGGTAACCGGCTATACAGAAGATCACTGGTATGATGATTCCGACTTCCTCGTATCCGGCACTGTATCCGCAACCTACGCAAAGGTTACCAAGAAAACTGTCGATCAGAGTACCTTCGGTTCTCTTTGGAATGATATCAAAGCCCTGTTTGGTAATGGAGAAGCTACGAACAAGAAGCTGGAAGATGCAGCCAGAAAGGCAGTCGAGGCAGAAGGCGGTATTTTCGTAAGTGCCAACTGGGATGACTGGAAGTTCGGCAAGGCAACCATCCGCTATGTGGCAGGTGTCAGCGTTAAGACCGATGAGAAGACCTCTGCTGAGGAGGCACAGAATGCGGTACAGGATGCAGCACTGGCACAGGCAAAAGCAAGTGGCGCAACCGGTGTGTACAATGTGAAGACTACAGATACCGATACCATTGCTCATACCAGCTATTCCTATGAGATTGATTATCTGGAGAAAACCGGAGAGACCACAACCAATACTGCTGTCAGAACTGAGACTTATGAAAATGCAGAAGTGCTGACCGGCCAGATCATCCAGAACCTGAATTACATTCAGGGCAACATTAAGCTCACCCAAAAGGATGAAGCCTATCGTAAATTCGTAGATGATGCCAAGGCTCTGACCCAAAAGTATCAGAAGCTGTTACAGGATGCACAGGACGCACAGGGTAAGGTGGAAGATGCACAGGGCAAGGTAGAAGAGCTGAAGGCAGAGATCGAAGCTCTGAAGAGTAACAGAACCAGTAACCTTGGAGCTCTGGAGGAACTGGAAGGAAAGCTGACCGTGGCTGAACAGAACAAAAAGGATGCAGAAGATACTCTGAAGGAGATTCTGGACAGCCTGGATGAGGCAGGCGGAGAGTTGGATAAGGCGATCGAGCGTCTGACTCCCGCACCTACACCCGGAACACCTGCAGGTGGAGAAGGTGAGACCGGGGGTGCTGGTGATACAGAGGAAGGCGGCGCCGGAGAGGCAGCAACAGTTGTTACACCTGTTGCACTGGCAGCAGCACCCGCAGCACAGGCAACCGTAGTGGCACAGAACCAGGCAGCAGCACCCGTTGTACAGATCGCTGACGAAGCAGCACCTCTTGCAGAAGCAGCTCCTGCAAATACACAGGAAACCGTTCAGGCAGGTTCCGATAAGGAAGAGACCAAGGAAGCCGTAAATATCGAAGAAGAGGCTGTTCCCCTGGCAGATGTTGCCGTAGAGAGCGAACAGGCAAAGATGTCCTGGTGGTGGTGGCTGATCATTCTGATCCTCGGTGCAACCGGATATGAAATGTACAAGAAGCACAATGAGAAGAAGCTGAAGGCTCAGGCAGAAAATGCAGGAGATATCGAAGAATAAAAGATAACAAAAAAGACATCCATTGGGATTTTCCCGGTGGATGTCGTTTTTTAGACCTTGGAAAGCGGATTACTCGAAGAGCTCTTCAACTTTTTCCAGATTACCGTCTCCGGTCAGAAGAAGAGTCACTGTGGCCTGGGCACTGCTGATATCGGTTGTCCCCTCAACGCATAATTCACCGTCAGTATTGTAGAGAGCCCATTGGAACTCATTGACAGAGGAGGGCCAGTCTGCTTCCATAGAGATCGATTCCTGATCCGACAGGGAATCCATATTTACCTGTTCCCCGGTCACGGGATCAATGACCGCTACCATACCGATTTCGATGCCGCACATATTGACTACTGACAGAGTGAGTGCCCTGGTATCCTCCGAAGTGGATTCTATGGCAGACGAATCGGAATCCGGGGAAACATCGGCAGGCTGGGCGGCAACAGTCTCAGACGGGGAGGTGGAAGCAGTCGTGGCGGAGGATGTATCCTCTCTGTCAGAATTCTGACTGCATCCTCCGAATAACAGACAACAGGACAATATACTTACAGCAAAAATATGTCGTATGAAAATTTTTTTCATAATAATCTCCATTCTGCAGACGATTCCTTCCGTCGGAGAAATCGCGAATCAAATTTCAAATTTGATTCTGCGATAAGGGCTGCTTTGTGACGCCTGCAGCACAAATAGCCGTGTGAAAATCTATATCACCATTATATCGGATTTCACATAAAAAGTAAATTTATGCGATAAAAATTTCCGGAAGCAGACCGGTAGGAATTCCTGAAAAAAATATCGAAAAATGTGAGCCGTTTTTCATGGATAAGTAGTCTTTATAGATAGAGACTAAGAAATAACGGAGGCGGTCGAGATGAGCGGCATGCTATATTCCATACCTGTGATTTTGACAGGTTATCGAATCGTACAAATTGAAGATGAAGCGACACCGCTTGCACAGGCAGCAAAGAGTGGATATTACGGTGACACAGTAGCCGGAATGCTGGGCATTGGTGTTTTATTACTCTTGGTGATTTATTTTATATTATGCAGAAAATACCAGAAAAGAATCATAGAATTGCAGGAAAATGCACATCCCGGCTGGAACTGGTGGAAGCTTAGAAAGCAGGTAACCGAACTGGAGGATAAAAAGGCAGAAGGAATTGTCGAGGATATCCGGCGGGCAGCGCAAAGCTATATGACTGTTTAAATTTAATCAGAAAGATCCGGGGATCATCCCCGGATTTTTTACACCAGATTTATAAAAGTGAAGTATTTCGTTGCTGATGTCTGCCGGGAATGTTATAATCATGTATGTGGCCGGTTCAGAGACCTGTGCCACAAGCATAGGAAAGAAAAGGAAGGCAATCTATGAAAGTCTTGGTAACAGGCGTAAAAGGCCAGTTGGGATATGATGTGGTAAATGAGTTGACAAAGTGCGGAATTGAGGCTGTCGGCGTGGATATTCAGGAGATGGATATCACAGATGCGGCCAGCGTGGAAAAGGTGATCGGAGAGGCGGCACCGGACGCTGTGGTACACTGTGCAGCCTATACCGCAGTGGATGCAGCGGAGGATAACGTGGAAATCTGCCGTAAGGTCAATGCGGACGGCACACAGAACATTGCGAATGTCTGCAAGAAGCTGGACTGCAAGATGGTCTATATCAGTACCGATTATGTGTTTGACGGCGAGGGCACCAGACCCTGGGAGCCAGAGGACGAGCGTCATCCGCTGAATGTATACGGACAGACCAAATACGAAGGAGAACTGGCAGTACAGAAGACACTGGAGAAATATTTTATCGTAAGAATCTCCTGGGTATTCGGAGTCAACGGCAAGAACTTCATCAAGACCATGCTGAATCTGGGCAAGACCCATGATCATCTCACAGTGGTGAATGACCAGTTCGGATCTCCTACCTATACTTATGATCTGGCAAGGCTTCTGGTGGATATGATCCTGACGGATAAATACGGTATCTATCATGCTACCAACGAAGGTATCTGTAACTGGTATGAATTTGCCTGCGAGATATTCCGCCAGGCTGGCATGAAAGTGGATGTGGCTCCTGTACCGGCTTCCGAGTATCCGACGAAAGCCAAGCGACCGGAGAACAGCCGCATGAGCAAAGCCAAGCTGACAGAGAACGGATTCGTAAGGCTTCCCTCCTGGCAGGATGCGTTAGAGAGATATCTGAAAGAAATCCTGTAAACAGACTTTGTGTAAGCAGGAAAATAACGGGAAATACTTCAGGGAGCGGTATCGGAAACGGTACGGCTCCCATTTTGGCGAATGTACATCATCGAGCTTTTAAGCGAGATGGTGTACAAAGTATACAAATCGAGTAGGAGCCAGCCTACTCGACTTATAATATATGAAAAAGTCATGAAAAACCCTGTAAATTTCACGAAAAACCTGTTGACAACGGAAGTCGGAACAAGTATACTGTTAAAGCGTGCCAGAAAAGGTGCGTCTATTATACTATTAAGAAAGAGGTGAAACAGAATGCCAACATTTAACCAGTTAGTAAGAAAAGGACGTCAGACTTCTGTTAAGAAGTCTACTGCACCTGCTCTCCAGAAGGGTTACAACTCTCTTCACAAGAAAGCAACAGACGTTTCTGCTCCCCAGAAGCGTGGTGTATGTACCGCTGTTAAGACAGCAACTCCTAAAAAGCCTAACTCTGCTCTTAGAAAGATCGCCAGAGTACGTCTTTCCAACGGAATCGAAGTTACCAGCTACATTCCCGGTGAAGGTCACAATCTGCAGGAGCACAGCGTTGTTTTGATCCGTGGTGGTCGTGTTAAGGACCTGCCCGGTACCAGATACCACATCATCCGTGGTACCCTTGATACCGCCGGTGTCGCTAACAGAAAACAGGCTCGTTCCAAGTACGGCGCTAAGAGACCTAAGGATGCTAAGAAATAAGTAGTATCCGGGGCGTTTTGAACATCGGACCGAGAGTTCGATGAAAATCCGCGAGGATTTTTGGAGATGTCAGCGAGACATCTTTGTACCACAAAAACGAAACTAAGAAAAGTGTTGGAATTCTGTGATACAGATATAACAGCGCGAACACTTGGGGAAACACATGTGAGTACCGATGATTTAACGTAACTAGTGAGAAGACAAGACCGACATGAAAAGAGAGCGTAAGCTTGCTTACGAGCGAACTTTTTATGGAGGGATTGGTCGGCGAACAGCCGACATCGAGGCATCTTTGATGCCGAGATAACGGATCTCACGAGAACAATTTGTTAAGGAGGGAAGAACCGTGCCACGTAAAGGACATATTCAGAAAAGAGATGTATTAGCAGATCCTTTATACAACAACAAAGTGGTTACCAAGCTTGTCAACAACATCATGCTGGATGGCAAGAAGGGTGTAGCCCAGAAGATCGTATACGGAGCATTTGCTAAGGTTGAAGAGAAGAGCGGCAAGCCTGCTCTGGAAGTATTCGAAGAGGCTATGAACAACATCATGCCTGTTCTGGAAGTAAAAGCAAGACGTATCGGTGGTGCTACCTATCAGGTACCTATCGAGGTCAGACCTGAGAGACGTCAGGCTCTGGGCCTTCGTTGGTTGACCATGTTCTCTCGTAAGAGAAGTGAGAAGACCATGGAAGACAGACTTGCTAACGAAATTCTTGACGCAGCCAACAATACCGGATCTGCAGTTAAGAGAAAAGAAGACATGCACAAGATGGCAGAGGCAAACAAGGCTTTTGCTCATTACAGATTCTAGTAGGAGGGAAAAAACTTGGCTGGAAGAGAATATCCGTTAGAGAGAACCAGAAATATCGGAATTATGGCTCATATCGATGCCGGTAAGACCACTACTACCGAGCGTATTCTGTATTACACAGGTGTTAACTACAAGATCGGTGATACTCACGAAGGTACTGCTACCATGGACTGGATGGCTCAGGAGCAGGAGAGAGGTATTACCATTACATCTGCAGCTACGACCTGTCACTGGACTCTGGAAAAAGAGACCAAACCCATGCCCGGTGCTCTGGAGCATCGTATCAACATTATTGATACCCCGGGTCACGTAGACTTCACCGTTGAAGTTGAGCGTTCCCTTCGTGTACTGGATGGCGCCGTTGGTGTCTTCTGTGCAAAGGGTGGTGTAGAGCCTCAGTCCGAGAACGTATGGCGTCAGGCTGATACCTACAATGTACCTCGTATGGCATTCATCAATAAGATGGATATCCTTGGTGCAAACTTCTACGCAGCAGTAGATCAGATCCGTACCAGACTTGGCAAGAATGCAATCTGCCTTCAGCTGCCTATCGGTAAGGAAGATGAATTCAAGGGAATCATCGATCTGTTCGAGATGAAAGCATATATCTACAATGATGAGAAGGGTGACGATATCACTGTTACCGATGATCTTGGAGATATGGCTGATGAGGCTGCTTTATATCATGACGAGCTCATTGAAAAGGTTTGTGAGCTGGATGATGATCTGACAATGATGTATCTGGAAGGTGAAATTCCTTCCGTTGAAGAGATGAAGGCTGCTTTGAGAAAAGCTACCTGTGAGTGCAGAGCCGTTCCCGTATGCTGCGGTACTGCTTACAGAAATAAGGGTGTTCAGAAGCTTCTGGATGCTATTATCGAGTATATGCCTTCTCCTCTGGATGTACCGGCTATTAAGGGTGTTGACCTTGACGGTAATGAAGTAGAGAGAAAGTCTTCCGATGAAGAGCCTTTCGCCGCACTTGCATTCAAGATCATGACTGACCCGTTCGTAGGTAAGCTTGCTTACTTCCGTGTATATTCCGGTACTCTGAATTCCGGTTCTTATGTACTCAATGCTACTAAGGACAAGAAGGAACGTGTAGGACGTATCCTGCAGATGCATGCGAACAAGCGTGCAGAGCTGGAAAAGGTTTACTCCGGTGACATCGCAGCAGCAGTTGGTTTCAAGTTCACCACTACCGGTGATACCATCTGTGATGAGCAGCATCCTGTAATCCTTGAGTCCATGGAGTTCCCTGAGCCCGTTATCGAGCTGGCTATCGAGCCTAAGACCAAAGCCGGTCAGGGCAAGATGGGTGAAGCTCTTGCAAAACTGGCAGAAGAAGATCCTACTTTCCGTGCTCATACCAATCAGGAAACCGGTCAGACCATCATCGCCGGTATGGGTGAGTTGCATCTGGAGATCATCGTTGACCGTCTGCTTCGTGAGTTCCATGTAGAAGCTAACGTAGGTGCTCCTCAGGTTGCTTATAAGGAAGCGTTTACCAAGGCTGTCGAAGTGGATTCCAAGTATGCTAAGCAGTCCGGTGGTCGTGGACAGTATGGACATTGTAAAGTTAAGTTTGAGCCCCTGGAGGCTAACTGTGAGAAGTTTGAATTTGATCCTAAGGCAAACATTCTGATCAACGATCCTCCTACTCTGTTATTCGAATCTACTGTAGTTGGTGGTTCCATTCCTAAGGAATACATCCCCGCAGTAGGTGAAGGTATTCAGGAAGCAGCTCAGGCTGGTATCTTGGGTGGATTCCCTGTACTGGGTGTTCATGCGAATGTATATGATGGATCCTATCATGAGGTCGATTCCTCCGAGATGGCATTCCACATTGCAGGTTCCATGGCATTCAAGGAAGCAATGCAGAAGGCAGCTCCTGTACTGCTTGAGCCGATCATGAAGGTTGAGGTTACCATGCCCGAGGAATACATGGGCGATGTAATCGGTGACCTGAACTCCCGTCGTGGTCGTGTAGAAGGTATGGAAGACATCGGCGGTGGTAAGATGGTTAAGGCTTTCGTTCCCCTTGCTGAGATGTTCGGTTACTCCACAGACCTGCGTTCCAAGACCCAGGGTCGTGGTAACTACTCCATGTTCTTCGAAAAGTATGAGCCCGTTCCTAAGAACGTTCAGGAAAAGGTTCTTGCTGCAAAAGCAAAATAAGCGCTAAATCAATAAAAATAACTTGAAAAACCTCTGATTATTTAATATAATCAGAGGTAGCGAGTTAAAAAAATAAAACTACGAAACTGTTTAATTATTTTAAGGAGGACTTAAATAATGGCTAAAGCTAAATTTGACAGAACAAAGCCCCATTGTAACATTGGTACCATCGGTCACGTTGACCATGGTAAAACTACTCTGACCGCTGCAATCTCCAAGGTTCTTTCCGAGAGAGTACCTGGTAACGAGAAGGTTGACTTCGATAACATCGATAAGGCTCCCGAAGAGAGAGAGCGTGGTATCACCATTTCTACCGCTCACATCGAGTACCAGACCGAGAAGAGACACTATGCACACGTTGACTGCCCGGGCCATGCTGACTACGTTAAGAACATGATCACCGGTGCTGCACAGATGGATGGTGCTATCCTCGTTGTAGCTGCTACTGATGGTGTTATGGCTCAGACCAAGGAGCACATCCTTCTGTCCCGTCAGGTAGGCGTTCCTTACATCATCGTATTCCTGAACAAGTGTGATATGGTTGACGATCCCGAGCTGATCGAGCTGGTTGAGATGGAAGTAACCGAGCAGCTGGAAGAGTACGACTTCAATGACTGCCCTATCATCAAGGGTTCCGCTCTGAAGGCTCTGGAAGATCCCAGCAGCGAGTGGGGCGACAAGATCATGGAACTGATGGATACTGTAGATTCTTATATCCCTGATCCTCAGCGTGATACTGATAAGCCTTTCCTGATGCCCGTCGAGGACGTATTCACCATTACCGGTCGTGGTACCGTTGCTACCGGTCGTGTAGAGCGTGGTGTTCTGCATCTGAATGATGAAGTTGAAATCGTTGGTATCAAGGAAGAGACCAAGAAGACTGTTGTAACCGGTATCGAAATGTTCCGTAAGATGCTGGATGAGGCACAGGCTGGTGATAACATCGGTGCTCTGCTTCGTGGTATCCAGAGAACTGAAATCGAAAGAGGACAGGTTCTGGCTAAGCCCGGTACTGTTACCTGCCACAGAAAGTTTACCGCTCAGGTTTACGTTCTGACCAAGGATGAAGGTGGACGTCATACTCCTTTCTTCAACAACTATCGTCCTCAGTTCTACTTCAGAACCACCGACGTTACCGGCGTTTGCGAACTGCCCGCTGGTGTTGAGATGTGCATGCCTGGTGATAACGTAGAAATGACCATCGAACTGATCCATCCTATCGCTATGGAGCAGGGTCTTACCTTCGCTATCCGTGAAGGTGGTAGAACCGTAGGTTCTGGCCGTGTAGCTACCATCATTGAGTAATTTCGAGTGATTGTTCACAAAACTAGTATTTAAAAGGCTTCCGAGGTTTTCCTCGGGAGCCTTTTTACGTCTGTGTAACAGTGAAAGTGTAGTCAGCGGTGCCAAAACAGTGCCAAAAACTACGCAAGTAAATTTTAAAGTAAATACTACAACTGTAATGGAATAGACCATATGTTCCGACTGTTCAAAAATGCAACGGAGATGTAAAATAACAATATCATATTTTACGGAGGTGTATTATGGGGTCTTCTGGTAATGGAATGTTTGGAACGTATCGTGGTGGTGGAGCAGGTTCAATTGTTAGAGGAGGAAATAATGGAGGCGATGAATGTCCATTAGCTATTGAAAATATTCTATTGGAGGATGTGGCTATATCAGAATATTTTCAGAATCATAAAGATGTGCCTTCCACTGGACAAGCAGTTGAATTATCAATGCAGTTAGTTAACAAGAGATTGGCTGTTGTTTTGTCCAGTACTCAAGAGGTTATTGGAAATCTGCCAGTATCTTATAACTATTTGAATTTGTGTATAAAAAAGGGAAAAAGATATTCAGGAGAAATTAAGTCGTCTGGATTATCACCTGTTCCTTTTATTGTGGTAAATTTGTATGCATAACAGAAAAATATTGATAATTGGAGAGGTATATGTAGACCAGCATCTTGATATTATAGAGAATGGATACAGTACATCAAGACTTGGCGGGATTTTTCATGCCGCAAGAAGTTGTGATGCGCTGAATATAGAATATGCATTGGCATATTATGCACCAGATTATCTTGTAAAGGATGTTGAAAAGTTTGGGATTGATGTGTTAAGAGCAAGTAGTATATTTCGTTTAGGTAAAGTGGATAAGGCACCCAACGTAATGTTAATTGGTCAGTCGGATGAGAGTGGTAATCAGCTATATGAGAACATATTAGGTAGGCAAGCAGAATATGTCAGCATGTTACCATTTATGCAGGTATTAGACGATTTCGATCCGACAGATATAATTATCTTTCCGGGAAGGTATGGGAATGCAGGAATTTTAAGTAACCTTTCAAATTATGAAGGAAAAATTCATATAGATATGAATTATGACTGTGATGATATTTTGGATTTAGATACAATAAAAATTCAGACTGTATTCTTATCGACATCATCCACCTCATTTGAAGAGTTTTTTAAAGAAATTAGTTATGATAATTTAATAAAATATTTTGACAAAAAGAATGTCAGTCAGTTATTAATAAAGGAAAATAGAGGTGGTTCATGGCTTTATGATTTCAAGGAAAAAACAAGTTATGAGGCACCTGCTCATATCGGAGAGATTATTCATTCTGTGGGAGTAGGAGATGTATATGATATAGCATTTATGTCTGAAATGGTTGGAACTAATATTGCAGGTAATATGGCATTTGCAGCGTGGATGTCAAGTTTATATGCACAAACAATTCAACAAGAAAAATTTAAAGAAAATGTAGAGCTCATTGTTCAGAATATTGAAGATTTTGTTGAAATGGAAGGAATAAGAGTTCCATGGAATGAAAGAGTAAACTATCCAATTTATATGGCAGCTCCAGATTTTGATTATGTAGATACAGAGAAATTGGATATTTTAGAGGATTCTCTTTTATATCATAATTTTAAACCTCGGAGACCAATCCAAGAAAATGGACAAGTGAATAAAGAGATGGACATGAATGAAGAACGTGCTATATTTGCTAAAGATATGGAATTGTTATCGGAATGCAAGATAATGATAGCAACATTACTCTACAACGACCAAGGAACGTTGGTAGAAATCGGGAATTATCAAGCAAATGGAAAACCAATAATACTTTATGATCCGTATCTCAAACTGGATAATATGTTTTTAAAGAATTCATGTACATATTATTGCAAGACGAAGAGTCAAGTAATTGATGCAGTATTTACTGTGGTTAGTAGGATGGTGAAAAATGGAGAATAATTTTGATTGTCTTTTGCTTGCTTCTGGTGGAATGGATTCTACCGTTTTGGCATATAAGCTTGCTAAAGAAAATAAAAATGTAGTAATTTTATTTATTGATTACGGTCAACACTGTAAGGATAAGGAATATCAAACACTTTTACAAGTACTTCCTGAAGAATATGTAGATAATGTGCGTGTTATAAAAATTGGTGATGTTTATAAGGAATCAAATTCGAGAATGATAATAGAAGCCAATTTGTGGGAAGATAATGTTGTGGCAGAGGATATGTATCTCCCGTATAGAAATATTTTGTTTATTTCATTGGCATCTGCATATGCGCAATCTATGGGAATAAAAGATGTGTATACCGCATTTATTAATAGCAACCATGCAAAAGAGATAGATTGTTCTATGGAATTTTTTACAAAATTGGAAAGTTTGTTATATGAATATGGCTCTATTAGGATTAATATGCCATTTCGTGAAATGACAAAAACAGAGGTGGCAAAGTTAGGATTAGAACTAAATGCTCCTATTGAGATAACGTATTCATGTCAGGTAAATTCAGATATGCCATGTGGAGCGTGTCCAAACTGTGTTGATCGCATTAATGCGATAAATAATATACTAGAGGAAAAGATTAATGGATAATATAGATAACTCAGTTCAAAAGGTTATAGACCTTTTGGAAAGAATTCCCCATAATTATGCTGAAATTACACAAAGAACACCATATTATAATATGGCAGCAACATTGACAGATTCAGTATTGCAAGCAGGAATGAATTACAAAAGTGTGGTGTATCCAAGAGTTTATAATATTCTGAGCAAATATTCGGATTATAGGACAACATGTGATTTTATAATACTATTTCAGACAATACCAATTGAGGAAATAATACAATGGAAAAATAAAAGAAAGCAAAACACAATCTGTAATTTGGCTTTGTATTTGTATAATTGTAATATAAATACAGAAGATGATTTGGCGGAGTGGATTTTGGATGATGGGAATGCGGAGAGCTTATTAGAAATTAATGGAGTAGGAAGAAAGACTATTGATTATATGAAATTACTATCTGGTCAGCAAGCGATTCCGATTGACAGGCATATGTTTCAATTTCTTGAAATAGCAGGTGTTTTGACAGCCGATTATAAGGAAGCAAGTAGAATATTGCGAAAGACTGCATCTGTATTAGAAGTGGGTGAAAGTGTGTTAGATAAAACTATATGGAATTATATGTCACAAAAAAAGTCAGATGGACAGATGTCGATTTTTGATATATTCGGAGATATTATGGTATAATATTTCGGAAAGCTTAAATTACCAAACAGAAAGCATGAGATTGACCTTGAAAATTATGAATAGACGTGATATAATGTGCATAGAATAAAGCTGTAATGCATTACAGTTTGGGCTGGTCGAAAGACCCGGGTCCATCAGCGGATGGGGAGGTTCCCCATTATTGGCGGGTATATCCCCGCCATTTTTTTTACAGAATTTGAAGTAAGAAGGCGCTATATGAAAGAACTAAGTATTTTTATTGATGAGTCTGGGGATTTTGGTGAATATGATTATCATTCTCCTTGGTATATAGTTACGAGACTTAAGATCAATGTGGAGAAGAGAGTGATTTCACTGAATCTGCAGATTGATCCGAAGATCTGCAGCATGTATGAGTATTTTGAGATATTCCTTGGACGTATGATGATGTGTAAGCGCGCAGCGGAAGTGTTGGAGGCATCCTTTAAGCTGACCGTGAACGGATCCAAGGTGTTGTAAATTGAGAGTTAGTGAAGAAAATTGTATCTAATCCCCGTAGCCCTTGGCAGGGTATAAGAAACGCGGCACTGCTTATTCTTATACCCAGCCGGGGCTACTGATTTCTTGAAAACCTTCATGGGTCTATAGAAGATAAATTTCCCTGTAGGTACTTTTGGGGACAGGTAAAAAAACAAAAACTAAACAATATGGGCCTATAGCTAAAAATTTGCCTGCCAGATACTCAATTTCTTCAAAATGAGTACCTCAGAGCCGGTTTTTTCCCTATAGACCCATATTCATCTTTTTATGCGTTATTTGTAGCAATTTTAGTATCTCACAACTCATTTTTTCTGTATAGACCCAAAATACAGGACACCCACGACGAACATTTTAGAATATAGAGTTCCCTTGTTATACCTTCCGGTTTTCACATTTTGGGTATCAGCAACAAAACAAGCTTCCCATGTGGGATTGATAATCATTTAATTTTACATAATTAGATGTCAGTAGAAAGTTTTTTAATTTTTCTTATAGCAATACGATAAGAAATGTAAAAAAATAACAATACTACAAGGAAATAAACAGTTAGAAATATTAAGGAGACAATAATTCTTTGATTAATCTGTTCAAGATAGAAAACAGTATCAATTTGGAAACTCTCAACAAAAACGATAATAGTATTTAAACTAGAATAGCATAGTGCAAATAGCCAACACCAGAGTGGAAAATGTTGGGTTCCATTAAAAAGAACTCCTTTTATTGACATCCAAATGATTAACACATCAGGCGCTAATGGAATAACCCAACCGTTTAAGCTTGTTTTAAAAAAATAATCTAGTAGATAAGTAAGTTCATTTGCTATAATTATACCCCAAAAAAGTTTAACATAAATTGTGTGCCGAATATTTGTGATCCTTTCATCACAGTGAATGGTGGTTTTCATAAGTTGTCCTCCTCCCAAAATAAATCGTTTAATGTTTTGTTAAGTACTTTACATATCCGAATACAAAGCTGAAGACTGGGGTTAAACTTTCCGCCTTCTAGTAAGTTGATAGTAGGGCGTGTAACATTAACTTTGGCAGCCAGTTCTTCTTGAGAAAGCTTCATCTCAACGCGCGCTAATTTAAGACGCATATTTTTCATTTATATAACCTCCTTTCTATATGCATTATATGATATATCAAACAAAATGTAAAGTATATAATACAAAAAATAATAAATATATAACGTTATGTGAAAAAGATTATTATGTTTTGGTAATAGAACTTTTAAGTATTTGATTCAAGTGTCGGAGTAATAAAAGAGTTACGAAATAAAGTAAAAGCAAATTAGGAGGAATTGATATGATGCCATATGAAGTAGGAAAGACGTTTATTATTAGGGTTCCATTATTATCTATAGAGACTTATAAGGAATTATGTTCAGAAAAAGATGGATTACCAGTTATTAAAACCAAGGAAACATTGACAGGGTATACCCACAAACTATTCACGCTGAGGCGGAAGAAGGGCACAGGCGGGCGTTCGCCGCCCCAGCTCTCAATTTCCATCCATGACTGTTTTGCATATCTTCTATGCTTGTGGTACAATAAACAGAAAGCAGGCATTTTGAGGAGAAAATTGTATGAAAGCACAGGAATTATTATTTCAATTGCAAGATAAAGGTTACCGTGATTTTCAGAGCAAATTAATCCCGACGATTCCTGCGGAGACGATTATCGGCGTCCGCATTCCCACTATTCGTAAGCTTGCGAAGGAGTATGGAAAGGATCCGGAGAGTGTAGAGTTTCTGAAACAGCTGCCGCACACTTATTATGATGAAAATATTTTGCATGCGCTGCTGGTGGCGGAGATCAAAGATTACGAGGTTTGTGTAAAAGAAGTGGAGCGTTTCCTGCCTTATGTAGATAACTGGGCGGTGTGTGATATTTTTTCACCAAAGGTGTTTCGCAAAAACAAAGACAAACTCATAGACAAAATAAGAGAATGGACAGCTTCGGACCACCCCTATACCTGCCGCTTTGGAATGGAAATGCTGATGACACATTTCCTGGATGAGGATTTCCGGGTGGAATATCTGGAGATCCCGGCAGCGGTACATTCCGAGGAATATTATGTGAACATGATGATCGCGTGGTTCTATGCCACGGCACTGGCAAAACAGTGGGATGCGGCCGTTTGTTATATCGAGAAAAAATGCTTGGATCCATGGACTCATAACAAGACTATACAGAAGGCGAGGGAAAGCTACCGGATCACTCGGGAGCAGAAAGAGTATCTGAAAACATTAAAGGTGTAAATGTGGTGATACCCGTAAAACATAAAATAGCATGTGTGCAGTCAGATGAAAGCACGGTAGAAATGCAAATGAACAAAAACGGAAAATCATAAAAAAGCAAAAGAATAAAATCGTAGAAGATAAGTTAGTAGAGGGATGGAACAGCATGAAGGATCATCACATGGAATTTCGCAGGGCACGCAGAGAAGAAGCAGAAGAGATCCTGCAATTATACCGTTCTTTGATCGGAACCGAATATTGTGTCTGGACAGAAAATTATCCCACAGAACGGGAAGTGGAATTTGACCTGTCGAGAAATGCATTGTTTTGTCTGCATGAGAGAATGTCGGAGCCTGATGAGAGAGAACGATTAATTGGCACAATCTCCATGGATGATGACCCGGAAGTTAAGGCACTGTCCTGTTGGTCAGAGGACCTTACCCCGGTGGCAGAGCTGTCCAGACTGGGAGTGGCGGTAGAATATCAGAATCGCGGCATTGCCAGGATCCTGTTGCAGGAAGCCATGGCGGAATTGAAAACACAGGGTTATAAAGCGGTACACATTTTAGTGGCAAAGGACAATGTGAAAGCCCTGCGTTCTTATGAAAAATTGCATTTTACCACGGCAGGGGAATGTGAGCTTTTCGGGCATTCCTACTGGTGTTATGAGAAAGAATTATAGAAGTGATTACTATGCAAATCAATGAAACAGAGAGGAAAGACGATATATGGTAACGATCGATCTGATCACAGGCTTCCTGGGATCCGGAAAGACTACTTTTCTGAAAAAATATGCAGAATACCTGATGGATCAGGGATTGCATATCGGTATTCTGGAAAATGATTTCGGTGCCATCAACGTGGATATGCTGATGCTCCACGAACTCAGGGGAGATCAGTGCGAACTGGAGATGATCGCCGGAGGATGCGATGCGGAGAGCCACAGGAGGCGTTTCCGTACGAAGCTGATCTCCATGCGAATGTGTGGTTATGACAGGGTGCTGGTGGAGCCGTCGGGAATCTATGATGTAGATGAGTTTTTTGATGTACTTCGGGAGGAGCCGCTAGACCAGTGGTATGAGATCGGCAATGTTATCGCCATACTGGATGCAAGACTGGAGGATAATCTCTCACAGCAGGCGGACTATCTGCTGGCATCGGAGGCTGCCAATGCCGGAAAAGTGATTCTGAGCCATGCGGATGCAGCCACCAGGGAACAGTGTGAGGACACGGTGGCACATCTCAACCGGGCACTGGAACAGATCCGCTGTGACCGGAGAATCGACCCCAAGAAGGACATCTTACAGAAAAATCTCACGGATCTGACAAAAGAAGATTTAGAGGAAGTATCCAAATGCGGTTATCGTCTGGAAAGTTACCGCAAGATGGATTTAGAGAATGGACAGAGCTTCGACTCTTTATTTTTCATGGAAGAGAAGATTAAGCCGGAGGCTTTGGAACGGGCGGTGCCCAGACTGTTTTCCGACAAGTCCTGCGGAGAAGTATTCCGTATCAAGGGCTTTGTGAAAAACGGAGCAGGACAATGGATGGAATTGAATGCTACACCGGACAGTCATACAATGCAGTCTGTCGCAGTGGGGCAGGAGGTGCTAATCGTCATCGGAGAGCATTTACAGGAAGATAAAATCAGAGAGATTCTGAAGGAGGAAGAGACATGTCAATCTTAAGTCAGTTAAACAGTGTACCGATGTACCTGATCTGTGGAGGGATCATTGCTTTTGTGGCGGTGGTCTGCGTGATTTTTCTGGTGAGGGCATACCGCGCCGGTCAGGCACTCGGTATGGATACCACAAAAATGAAGCGAACCATCATCTCCAGCGCGACCTTTTCCCTGCTGCCCAGTGTGGGGATTCTGCTGGGCGTCATCGCCCTGTCGGGAAGTCTGGGAACACCCTGGCCGTGGCTTCGATTGTCCGTGATCGGTGCCCTGCATTATGAGACCCAGGTGGCGCAGGCAGCGGCAGAGCAGGTGGGCATGAGCACATTGTCTGCTGCGGAAATGACACCGCAGGCATTTTCCACGATCGCACTGCTCATGAGCATCTGCATTATCTGGGGCATGACATTGTCCATTTTCCTGAATAAAAAATATACGCAGAAGCTGACCTCGAATAAAAAATCCGGCAAGCCGGGCTTCGGAGATATGGCAATGACTGCCATGTTCATCGGACTGGTCAGCACCTACATCGGAAGATATCTCGGCGGTTTTGTATCGGAGAACGGATTGTTTACGTTTCACGGAGATTACATTCCGTTAGTGGTAATGGCGGTATCGGCACTGGTGATGGCAGGATTTGTATACCTCATTGAGAAAAAAGGAAAAGCCTGGGTGGACAGCTTTTCCATTGCCGGAAGCATGATCATCGGCATGACAGCAGCCGTACTGGTGGGATTGCTGTAAAGGCTGACGTGACAACCTTAAAATTTGATTCGCAATTCCTCCAACGGAAGGAATCGTCTGCGGAATGGAGCTTAATATGAAAACGGATAGCATGACAATAGATAATAAGGAACTGAATAATGTAGAAGCAACAAAGGAGCAGACCGGGCAGACTTCGGATACCTGGCAGATCTATACGAAGAAAACACATATCATCGGACGGACAGTCAGCATTGTCACATTAGTAATGTTAGTGGGAGCACCGTTTCTCATCGGTAAGCTTTTAGGTGCGTATCCGGATCTGGGGGCTGTCGGCAAGGGGTTTCTCTCTGTGGGAATCGTATGGCTGGTCAGCAGCATCGCGGAGTTTTTGATCTATACGCCGATGCTGGGAGCCGGTGGTGGATATCTGGCCTTTATCACCGGTAATCTGATCAATATGAAGATTCCCTGTGCCGTCAATGCCAGAGATATGGTGGGAGCCAAGACAGGAACCCCGGAGAATGAGATCATTTCCACAATCTCTATTGCTACCTCTTCTCTGGTGACGATCCTGGTACTGGCACTGGGAGTATTGCTGATGGTGCCCCTGCAGCCCGTTTTGCAGAGTGAGGTGTTGCAGCCGGCCTTTGAAAATGTGGTTCCGGCGCTGTTCGGAGCCATGGCTTATAAATATTACCGGAAAAATATGAAGATCGCTGCATTGCCGCTGATCCTTATGAGTCTGCTGTTTATTCTGGTGCCGTCCCTGATCGGATCTACCAGCTTTATGATCGTTCCTTCCGGCGCTATTGCCATCGGTGTGGCATATCTGCTGTTCCGGAAAAAGAATACACAGAATCCGGAACAGACAAAAGCTGACCCCAATAGTGTAAATACCGGGGATGAATAGTCAGAAGGCTATACGAACAGAAAACAGATGAATGGAAAAAGGGCCAAACCTGTCAGGTTATGTGAGTAATAGAAGGAAGCGCCCGGAAAAGAGGAAATATGAAATATATAGGTTTCATTTTACTGGCAGTGATC
Organism: Clostridium sp. AM34-9AC; assembly: GCF_003480225.1. Taxonomy (NCBI): domain Bacteria; kingdom Bacillati; phylum Bacillota; class Clostridia; order Eubacteriales; family Clostridiaceae; genus Clostridium; species Clostridium sp. AM34-9AC. Next base: position 32,786 of record NZ_QUIU01000008.1, on the reverse strand, counting down.
ATTGCAATTATATTGTTGTTACTGATCGCGGTGATCCGTACCTTACTGATGCCTGGGAAGACTTCTTCCTACGTGGCAGAGGAACCGGAGGAGGAATCCCTGGCACTGGCACAGAAACTTTCCAAAATGATCCAGTATGATACCACCTCCCATGCCAATGTGGCAGAGGTGGAGAAGTTCCTGGGGTTCCACAAAGTGTTGGAGGAATTGTTTCCTTTGGTACATGAGAAACTGGAAAAGACAGAGATTGACGGCAACCTGTTATTTTACTGGAAGGGAAAAAGCTCTGAGAAGCCGATCCTGCTCATGAGCCATCAGGACGTAGTGCCGGCGGAGGGTGAGTGGACCCATGCACCTTTTTCCGGAGATATTGCGGAAGGAAAGGTATGGGGGCGAGGCGCGTCCGATACCAAATGCTCTGTGATGGCATTTTTCCAGGCAGTGGAAGAATTGTTGGCAGAGGGCTTCGTACCACCCACTGATGTCTATCTGGCAAGTTCCTGTACGGAAGAGTGGGGTGGGGACGGTGCACCGAAGATCGTAGCGGAGCTGCAGCGCAGGGGGATTGAACTGTTCCTGGTATGTGATGAGGGCGGTGGTATCATCACGGAGCCCATCGGTGGAATCCACGGTAATTTTGCCATGGTGGGAGTATTTGAAAAAGGCAAGGCGGATGTGAAATTTACCGCAAGGAGCAACGGCGGCCATGCCAGCACACCGGTAAAGGGAACCCCTATCGCCAGATTGTCGGCATTCGTCAATGAAGTGGAGACGCATTCACCGTTCCGGAAAAAGATGCTGCCGGAGGTATCCGCCATGTTCACAGCACTGGCGCCTTATGCCGGGTTTGGAATGAAACTGGTATTTGGAAATCTGTGGCTGTTTGGCCCCTTATTAAAAGCGGTGATGCCATCACTCAGTGCACAGGCAGGAGCGATGTTAAAGACCACGATAGCGTTTACGGTACAGAAGGGATCCGATGCCTATAATGTGCTGCCCCAGGAGGCTTATGTGGGTGCCAACATGCGTTTTATTCCCCATCAGGGAGAGAAAGAGAGCCTGGAGATCATCAAAAAAGTGGCAGACAAATACGGTCTGGAGACCGAAGTGCTGCATGCCAATGATTATACGCCGCCTGTGGATATTCACGGAGAAGCATTCCATCTGGTGGAGCAGACCATCGCAGATACTTTCCCGGGACTGCCTTCCAGCCCTTATGTTATGACAGGCGCGACAGATGCACAGTTCTATCAGCCTATCTGTAAGAGCTGTATCCGTTTTGCACCGGTGATCTATGGACCGGAGCAGATGAAGGGAATGCATGGATTGAACGAAAATATTGAGTATAATTGTCTGCCCGGAGCTGTCAGATTCTATAAGAACCTGATCCGCGCGGAGAAATAAGGAGCGACACTTATGAACACCATGACTACATATTCTGGCAGAAAGTTTGATCCCATGCAGATGACACCGGGGGATGTATATATTGAGGATATCGCTCATGCGCTGAGCTTACTGTGTCGGGGCGGTGGACAGCTGACCTATTTTTATTCGGTGGGACAGCATTCTCTCAACTGTGCTGCGGAAGCGAAAGCCAGAGGGTGGTCGGAGAGGCAGCAGCTCGCCTGTCTGCTTCATGATGCCAGTGAGGGATATATTTCTGATATTATTCGCCCGGTGAAGATATACCTGTCCAATTATCTGGAAATTGAAAGTAAGATTATGGGAACGATCCTCACGCATTTCGGACTGGATGACCTGACGGAAGAAGAGAGCTGTCGTTGGAAGCAGATTGATGATGAGATCCTGGAACTGGAACTGAAGACGCTGCTTCACGGAGAAGAGAACCGAGAGGTACCGAAGTTATTGTCGGTACCGGATCTGGCGGAGCATACACCGGGAGAGATCGAGATCCGGTTCTTGCAGGAGGCAGAACGGCTGGGGGTGTACGGAAGTGATCGTTGACAAGAAGCCAAAGCACAGTTCAGTCACAGTGATGTGTGTCCTGGCATATCTGGATCGTTATGTCTATCCGGTACTGATTCTGCTGGCTGGACTGCTGGCGGAACTGTTCCGGGATAGAAATACCATGCTGTGCGTTCTGGCACTGGGTATATTGCTGGATGGCATCTATAATCTGGTGGGCTACCTGTGCCGTTGGAAACATATTTACCTCTGCTATCAGAGCATGAGCCATACGAAGATGACCCCCACACGTATCGAGTGGGAGCGGCTGGCAAAAAAAGATGCTTACGGTGTGCCGGCTACGCTGATTATTGGCGGAATCGTGGGGATATTGGTGAGTATTTTTCTCAAGTAGTGGGAATAAATACTGAATATGTGAAAAAAGTTGTGGAAAAGTCTGACAAGTGTGCTATAATAAATGTAAGTGCTTACATGGACTTGTATCATAAATAGAAATCAATGACATATGTTCCGGAAGGCATGGTATATTTTAGAATAGCAGATCGTCAGATTGGAAAGGGAGGTTATTTATGGGATTTTTAACAGGAAAGACAGCAATCATCACCGGTGGAGGAAGAGCGGTATTGAGTAACGGAGAGTGCGGATCCATTGGTTACGGTATTGCAACCGCTTATGCAAAGGAAGGTGCCAATCTGGTGCTGACCGGACGTAATGTTCAGAAGCTGACCGACGCGAAGGAAGAACTGGAGAAAAAGTATGGGATCAAAGTACTTCCTGTGCAGGCGGATGTCAGCGCCGGTTCGGACAATGAAGCGATCGTACAGAATGTGGTGAAGCAGGCCATTGATACTTTTGGCAGAATTGATGTACTGATCAACAATGCGCAGGCTTCCGCTTCTGGCGTAACCATCGCAGATCATACCACCGAGCAGTTTGATCTGGCGGTATATTCCGGTCTGTATGCAGCATTCTACTATATGAAGGCTTGCTATCCTTATCTGAAGGAGACCAAGGGTTCTGTTATTAACTTTGCCTCCGGAGCAGGTCTCTTCGGTAATTTCGGACAGTGCGCTTATGCGGCAGCCAAGGAAGGTATCCGCGGACTGACCAGAGTCGCAGCTACCGAGTGGGGTCCCGATGGCATCAATGTCAACGTTGTATGTCCTCTGGCATGGACCGCACAGCTGGAGAAATTCGAGCAGGCATATCCCGATGCTTTCAAGGCAAATGTCAAGATGCCTCCTATGGGACATTACGGCGACGTGGAGAAGGAGATCGGCCGCGTCTGCGTACAGTTGGCTTCTCCCGACTTCAAGTATATGAGCGGTGAGACCCTGACACTGGAAGGCGCTATGGGACAGAGACCGTAAGTGGTGAGAAAATAATTTTTAAAACTAAGGCTTGAAAGAAAGAAAGAAAGATATTATAATCAAGACATAAAGAGAAGCAACCGCCCACAAGTGGTTAGCCTCCCGGTAATTGTTTAGTAAACCTACCTGTACTGGCCAAGTGACAAGGTAGGTTTATTTATTTTCGCTTGTTTATCCTACTGTCTATGTAGGCAAGCAGCGCAATGAGAAATGTACCACCTAAAAATAACAGGTTTAATACTTCATACATATTCATTAGCACCACCTCCCTTCTCATTAAAAGCTATAAGCCGGGAGGCTATCACCTTGTAACACGGTTGCTTCTCAAGAAGTGTATCATGCGTGTGAAGGCGTTTCAATTCTAATATTTCGTATATAATTCCACAACAAAAAAGTGCACAATACCATATTTAGTAGTCAGAGGAATAAAAAGAAAATTATACGGACTATATGTAGCAAAAAAAGAGCTTTGCCTCGTAACAGGCTGAAAAGTTTTTTCTAAAGTAGGAATTTGATTTTGGTATTTATCCCCGGGACATTTCCATGTGCTCTTCCGTCTAATAGTCATAAGACGTATACTTATGAGGAAGAAAGGACGAGGCATATGGGAGAGGTAGAACAACTAGTGCGCAGGTCGAAGAAGCGGAATCCGGATGCTTTCACGGAGCTGATGCAGCTTCATGAACGGGATATGTACCGTACGGCCAGTGCAATCCTGTCGCAGGATGCGGATATTGCGGACGCCATGCAGGAGACGATTCTCACCTGTTGGGAGAAAATAGACACGTTGCAGAAAAATCGGTATTTCAAGACCTGGATGATCCGTATTCTGATCAATAAATGCAAGGATATTCTGCGCCTGGGGAGGCGGATGGTCTGCGTGGAGGAATTGCCAGAGCAGGAAACGGGGAGTACAGTAGAGGCGGAGGCCAATCTGGAATGGAAGGAAGCCCTGCGGGGACTGGATGAAAAATATCGTCTGATCGTGGTGCTGTTCTATGCGGACGGACTGCGGACAGCAGAGATTGGAAAGCTGTTGCAGCTGCCGGACAGTACGGTACGCACAAGGCTTGCCAGAGGACGGGAGCAGTTGGCAAAGTATTATGCGGAGACAGAGGAAGGAGGCGGAAGAAAATGAGACGAATACAGGAAATAGAAATAGAACTTCCACAGATCGTGTTGGAGCGGGCAGATGCAGCCTATGCACAGATCAGACAACAGGCGTCGCAGGAGAGTCCTGCGGGCAGGAGAGTCAGAAGCTTTCCCCGGGCAGCAGGCATCCTGTTGGCGGTAGTAATACTTTCCGCCACAGCTGTCTCGGCCGCTGCCGTCGGAATCGTTGGTTACCGTAGGTACATGGCGGAACGCATGACAGACATTGGTACCGAGGAGTTGGGGCATTTGGAGATGGTAGCGGAGCAGGGCAATGTCACAGCAGAATTCAGTAGAGAGTTGACAGCGAGAGAACGGACCATTTATGAGCAGCTGACAAGAGAATACGAAGCGGACGGCAAATATCCGGCGGGACAGATCCGGGAACTAGCCGAAGACGAGAACTATTCCGGCACTGGTGTGGCAGTCCGAAGTACTCCCGGAGAAGAATACGGTTGTCTGATCTATCTGCCGGATACTGTGCTCACAGAGGAAGAGTGGCTGGAGATTATAGAGTATCTGCATAAACTGGACTACAGCCTTCGGGAAAAACTATGGCAGCAGAAGTATTCCGAGGTTTCCTATTTTGACAGATATGAACAGATGACGGATGCGGAGATTGATGAATTATATGCCTTACTGGCTTCTGCACCAGTAGATGTATGGGGAACAGACAGTCGTAACCTGACAGCAGAGGAACAGAGCCGCTATGAGCAATGGACGGAAAAGTATGAAGTGGAAAATGCCTATACAGAGTCACCAATTAAGGTCATAACTGATCCGGAAGAATATGATGGACAGGAGCTTGCCTATTGCATCAGTGATGCGATGTTCTATGAGCCGGAGCGTGAGCTGACGGATGAGGAAATGCTGCAGCTGATCGATCTGGAGCACAAAAACCAATATATCTTTGAAAGGATCGGCCGGGAGATCGAGTGCGGAAAACGGGCAGGATGGCCACAGACATATCATTTGCAATAGAAAAGATACTTGACAATAGAGACCACATGCTGTAGTCTGTAGTTAGACCACAACATGTGGTCTCTATACTTTTGCAAAAGTAAACGTGAAATATCAAAATTGATGTCATCAGGAAAACAGTAGTAGGAGGAAACAACATGGCAGAGATTCAGTTAGGTGTGGTCGAGGCGTGGTATGCAGATATCATCTGGGAGCACGAACCGGTGTCTTCTTCGGAGCTGGTGAAGCTGACGGAGGAAGCATTTCACTGGAAGCGCACCACGGCGCATAATGTGCTGCGCAGACTGTGCGATAAGGGGCTGTTTCGCAATGACAACGGAACGGTGACTTCCCTGATCTCCAGGGATGAGTTCTATGCGATGCAGAGCAGACAGTTTGTGGAAGACACCTTTGAGGGGTCATTGCCTGCGTTCCTTGCCGCATTTACGAAAGATCGTGCGCTGACCGCGGAAGAAGCTGCGAAGATCCGTAAGATGATCGATGAGGCAGAAGGGGGAAAAGAATGAGCCGCATATTTTCAGATGTATTACAGATGAGTATTGTCGCGGCATGGATGATCCCTATCGTAATGGTGTTCAGACTTTTGCTGAAACGGGCACCGAAGTGGGTGAATCTTGTGCTGTGGGGGCTTGTGGGACTGCGGCTGGTGTGCCCTTTTGTGCCGGAGAGCCGGTTCAGTCTGATGCCGAAGCTGCCAATATTGTCGGGCTATTTGTACGGAAATATGATAGGCAATTCGGCAGGAAATGCGTTCAGGGCTGATACGCTGCAAAGCGGGACTAATTTTTCCAACAATATTTCCCAGACAGCTTTAGACGGCAGCATGGGCGCAGCCGGATCCGGCATGGGCGGAGTGTTCGGAATTACCGGAAGTGGAATGGGAGCATTTGGAATAGGAGTGTGGAGGATACCGGAACGGCTATTATCCATATTCACCATTCTCTGGCTGGCAGGTGTGATCCTTTTTACAGGTTATGCGGTATACAGTTACGTCAGGGTGCGGAGGCAGGTAGCGGAAGCTATGTGGCTGAGGGAGAACCTGTGGATCTGTGATGAGGTAAAATCTCCTTTTATCCTGGGACTGCATAAGCCGAAGATCTATCTGTCCTCCAGCATGGACGAAGCGCAGTACCCTTACGTCATTGCTCATGAGCAGGCGCATCTGAAACGGGGCGACCAGTGGTGGAAGCCGCTCGGATTTCTGATCTTAGCGATTCATTGGTTCAATCCTTTTGTCTGGGCAGCGTACATCCTGTTCTGCAGCGATCTGGAACTGGCATGCGATGAGAGCGCGGTGAAGAAGCTGAATCCTCAGGAGCGAAAAGACTATTCCTATGCACTGCTTTCCTGTAGTATACAAAGGCGGCTGGTGACGGTATGCCCGTTGGCCTTTGGAGAAGTTGGGGTGAAAAAGAGAGTGAAAGAGATATTGAATTATAAGAAGCCGACCTTTTGGGTGGTGCTTGCCGCGGTGGCGGTCTGTGTGATCGTAGCGGTATGTTTTCTGACGAATCCAAAGCAGGGGACGACAACCACAATCCTGCTGACGAATGAGACCGGAAAGAGCGAAAACGGTGTGGATGCCGGGAATGTCGCAAGCGCAGACGAAGTCAATGCACAACAGGAGACGGACACCGCATTGCAGGAGGCGCTGGATAAACAGAGAGAACGGGCAGAGGCGGTGAAGGAAGCAAGTGCGGCAGAGCAGGAGAAACAGGCAGCGGAGAATCCTGCCGGCTGGGTTCCGATGCAACAGAATGGTAATACTACGACATGGATGAATATGCAGGACGGTGCAACCGCCGGTTTTGTAACGGGAAAGGGAGATGCAGCGTATGCGCAGGTAAAGCTTGGTGATACGACTCTGTTGTTATTGTCGGACGGGATTTATCAGGACGGAGAGCATACCTATGCCATGTACTGTGATGTCTACGGCGTCGGAGAGGATGGAACACCGGTGCAGATCGGCGAGCTCCTAAGTGAGGGAACCGCATATCCGATCTGCGTCGGAATGTCTGGGTTCTACGTGACCTCCGGACACAGCATCGAAGTGTACAACCTTGATACCGCGACCGGACAGCTGGTACTGACCGGTTCCAATACAGAAAACTTTGACGAGAACGGCAATGAAACCTATTATCGTCTGGACAGCCGGGGACAGAGTGTGGAAAGTACTGAGGAGGAGTATCTGCAGGCATGGGATGCGTATGGAAAAGATGCGCAGCCGATAGAATTCACAACACCATAACAAAAAACTTATACACTTCTCAAAAACAAAATAAAATCATATACACTAAAAAGAATCCGAATGATCCTTCATCCGGATTCTTTTTATGGTTCTGTAAAAAAGTACCCAAAAATCATAATAAAAATCATCAAAATCAATGAATAAATATATTTTTTATGACAAAAACAGATACACAACTTCTTTTGACGAAATATTCGGAAAATGATAGATTGCATATTGTATAGAGTGTATAATTTTCTTTGGATATACACATAGATGCAAACGTTGAAAAGGAGATGCACCCTATGAAATCAAACAAAGAAAAGGTATATGACTTTATCAGACTTCATGCAGATGAAAAGGCAGACAGAGGAATATCCACCGCATACATAGCGGATGCCATGGAACTACAGCGAACGAATGTAAGCAGCATACTGAATCTTCTGGTACAGGAAGGCAGGATACAAAAATGTAACGGCAGACCGGTTCTCTATAAGGTTGGAAGAGAAGAAAGCACATTGGAAGAATGCTTTTCTGATTTGATCGGAGCGGACGGAAGTCTGAGGCAGACCATTCAGCTGGCAAAGGCAGCAGTACTCTATCCACAGCGAAGTCTCAATACGTTATTGGTGGGAGCCCGTGGAACCGGTAAGAGCCGCTTGGCACAAAGAATGTACCGTTTTGCGGTGGAACAGAAGATTCTGCCGGAAAATGCTCCGTTTCTTCACATCGATTGCCACGATTATGCAGCAGGCGGAGAAGTCAGTGCTGAGTCGGATGACAGCTGGAAACAGTCGGAGCAGGGCTTTGTATTTTTCGATAATATTCAGTTTTTAAGCCCGAGAGCCAGAAAAAGGGTGCTGGAGTATCTGCAGTCACCATCCAGAAAATATGCGGTGGCGGTAAGCTGTACAGACAAAGAACAGCTGTCGGATGAGTTCCTGGCAGAATTTTCAGTACAGTTACAGTTACCGACATTGTCGGAGCGGCCGCTGAGGGAACGGATGGAAATGATAAAACACCTTTTTTCCAAAGAGGCTGTGCGGATACAGAGACCGCTGATCGTCAGAGGAGATTTGATGACATGCCTGCTTTTCTATGAGTGTGAAGCAAATTATTATCAGCTCAAAGGAGATATCAAGATCGGCTGCGCCAATGCCTATGTGAGAGAATATGGGAAAACAGGAGATATTTCATTATTTATCAGCGATTTTTCCAATAATGTGCGCAAAGGCATGTTAAAGTACCGGAGAGAAGCAGAGGAGTTGATCGATTTTGAACAGAGATTCACGTTCAGCGGAAAAGAAATCCGGGTCAGCAGGCCGGAAGACGGAACACTATATGACAGAATCAGCCGGAAGGCAGCAGCATTAAAGGAGACAGGAATAGAGGAGGAAGAGATCAATCTTTTGCTGAGCATGGAGGTAGAAAGGACTTTTGATAAATATCGGAAAGCCCTGATACAGGATGTGACGGATAAAAAACAGTTGGAAATCCTGGTGGAAGAAAAGCTGATCAATATTGTGGAAGCATTTTTGCAAAAGGCAAAGGAACAGCTGAAACGTAATTTCTCTCCGTCTGTACTATATGGGCTGTGCCTTCATCTCAATGCAGTGATTACGGGAAAAAGAGAAAAAAGTGCTCCGGACAAAGAAAGTATTGCAGAAATACTGGTATATCACAGAGCAGAATATCTGCTAAGCGAAGAACTTGCAGAACAGATCAAAGCAGAATACGCAGTGGAATTGTCCATGGAAGAAATCTTACTTCTCACAATGTTTTTGTGCTATCAAAATGAGGAAAAGACGGAAAATGCAAGACCGGTATTGATATTTGCATTCTACGGTGTGGGAATAGCTTCCTCCATAGCACAGACGGTCAGTAACATGACAAAGCTGGATAATATTTTTTCTTATGAAATTACCAGTGAGAGAGCCTCCGCAGAGGTATATGGGACACTGAGAAATTTCCTGAAAAAAGTGCAGCAGGGCAAGGGAATTCTGGTCATCTATGATAGTAGTTTTTTGGGAGAAATGCTTCTGGAGATAGAAAATGAACTGGAAATTCCAATCCGGCAGGTCAGAGTTCCGGTAACTACACTTGGAATTGAGCTTGCAAGGCGGACCCTTACAGAAAATGATCCCGACAAGATATTGCAAAGCACAGTGGAGAGTATAGATGGTCTGGACTGTTACAGAAAATACATTGTAACGCTCTGTACCACCGGGAAAGGCGGGGCAGAGGAACTGAAACGTTACATCGAAAAATATGGACAGTTGGAAGATACAGAGGTGATCCCGATGTCGGTTACAGACAAAGAACTGTTGCGTGATAACCTGAAACACCTGATGACCACGGGAGTGGTTCAGTGCATTGTGGGAACCTATGATCCGGGAATGTTTGCAATTCCCTTCCTGCCGATCAGTGAAGTATTCGGAGCCAGAAAAGAGAGTCTTCCAAGATTGCTCCGACTGGAAAAAGAGGCAAAAGCAAAGATAGATTATGATGCAATGTTTGCATATCTGGGAGAACAGCTGACACACACCGATATTGAAAAGCTGAGAAAAATACTGCCGGATATTATGAAAGAAATCAATGCGGCGCTTAGGGAGTTATCTTTGGATGCGGAAGCCGGCTTGTTGATTCATATTTCCTGTTGTATTGACAGGCTGCTTGCAAAACAGGAAGTTGCCACAAATCCCAGAAAAGCAGCAATATTGCTTCAATATGACAAGGAATTTAAAAAACTGCTTAAAATAGTAAAACCGTTGGAAAAGACATTTCATGTCATTATCAATGATGATGAGATAGCAAATATTCTGACGATCATATATCAGCTCTAAGAATAGGAGGTTACAAAATGGAAGAAAATATGCAGGAAAAGCTGGAAGAAATCGCGATGATGATCATAGCCAATTCCGGACAGGCAAGATCAGATGCCTTCGCTGCACTGCAGGAGGCGAAAAAAGGAAATTTCGAAGACGCAGAGAAACTTCTGAAGGAGGCAGAAGAGAGTCTTCAAACAGCACATGAATCTCACAGAGAACTGTTGAAAATGGATGCGTCCGGAGAAGTGACGCAGGTAAGTATTTTATTGTGTCATGCGCAGGATCATCTGATGGGAAGTGCACTGGCACTGGATTTGATCCGGGAAATGATCGTTTTATATCAAAAGTAGGGAAAAGCAAGGAGGAATCGTATGGAACGAAAAGTATTATTGATCTGCGCAGGTGGGATGTCTACCGGAATTCTGATGCGTAAGATGGAAAAATATGCAGAGGAACAGGGAATTTCTCTGAAGATCGAAGCAGTGGGAATGTCAGCATATGAAGATGTGTACAAAAATTATGATGTCATTCTGTTGGGACCGCAGGTATCTTATAAAAAGGGTGAGATCGAGCAAAATACGCAAAAACCTATTGCGGTGATTCCGGCATATGATTATGCAATCGGTAATGTGGCCAATATTATGAAGCAGGTGGAAGACTTGTATCAATAAGTCTGCAAAACGTAAAAAGAAGGTATTTCAACAGGGAAGGAGTAAAGGTATGGCAAATTTTTATGAAAGCAAGCCCATGCAATGGGTGAAAAAAGCAGGGGAAAAAGTAGTGGGAAATAAGGGAATACAGGCGATTTCCTCCGGTATGATGATGGTAATGGGTGTAATATTGTTGGGAGCGGTATTCCAATTACTGGCAGTCATATTACAGACGATCGGTATTATCGATCAGAGTTCCGGAATCTATAGTGCACTTATGGTGCCGTATAAGGTGTCTATGGGATTTATTTCGCTGTATGTAGCTTTTACCATTGCCTATTCTTATGCAAAGTCTTTAAAAATGCAGGCGCTGATGGCAGGACTGAATTCGATTCTGATCTTTTTGATTGCAGCCGCGCCGATCAAAACAGTAGATCTGGCCGGGGAAGCGGGCGGAACTTTTACCGGAATGGATACCATGGCGCTTGATGCGAAGGGTATGTTTGTAGCCATTATTGTAGCGCTGACCAGCGTACAATTGACACATTTTTTTGAAAAGCATCATCTGGTTATCAAGATGCCGGATGCGGTTCCGGAATTTCTGCAGGATACCTTCCGTTCTCTGATCCCTCTGGTAGTAAATGCGATTATCTGGACGGTATTGGGTTATGGCTGTGTGGCATTGACACAGACAGCGCTTCCGGTACTTATTACCGGTCTGCTGGGAATGCCGCTGGCAGCACTGACAAGTGTTCCCGGAATTATTATTATCGTAATCATTGCCAGTCTGTTATGGACAATGGGTGTACATGGAACAGTGGCGGTATATGCGGCAATCGCAGCACCGTTAATGCAGTATTATGCAACCAACTATGCCAATCATGAGGCCGGTCAGGCGCTTGTATTTATGCCAATCGCGTTATTCGGTATTATCAATTGCTGTGGCGGAACCGGCAATACACTGGCGCTCTGCGTGATGGGATTATTCTCGAAATCCGAACAGCTGAAAGCAGTCAGCAAGGCAGCAATCGTGCCCGGTCTGTTTAATATTAACGAGCCTGTGATCTTCGGTTATCCTATTATGTATAATCCGATCATGTGCATTCCCTTTATCCTGAACCCTGTAATTACCATGATCATCTGTTATTTTGGATATATGATAGGATTTTTCAAACCGGCTTACATTTCCATTACGGCGAACCTTCCGGTTGGATTTGCACAGTATCTGACGACTTTGTCCTGGACCAATATCTTTATTCCGGTGATTGCATTTGCGGTAGCGTTTGCATGCTATTGGCCGTTCTTCAAAGTATATGAAAAGGAACTGGTAGCAAAAGAAGCACAGGCAAAGGAAGAAAAATAATGGAAGAAAAGCAGAAAATATTTCCACCGGGATTTCTATGGGGCGGTGCCGTGGCAGCCAATCAGGCAGAAGGTGCCTGGCAGGCGGACGGGAAAGGAGATTCTGTAGCGGATCACATTACTGCGGGGACAAAAACGTCCCCGCGGCGATTCACGGAACAGATCCGCCCTGAGGAGAACTATCCAAGTCACGAAGCTATAGATTTCTATCACAGATATGAGGAGGACATTGCACTATTTGCGGAAATGGGATTTAAAGTATTCCGGATTTCGATTGCATGGACCCGTATTTTTCCCAAAGGTGATGAGATATCGCCCAATCGTGCCGGGATTGCGTATTACAGGAAAGTATTTGAAACCTGTAAAAAATACGGAATAGAACCGTTAGTTACCTTGTCTCATTATGAAATGCCTTATTATCTGTGCGAACATTACGGCGGCTGGACCAACCGACAGACGATTGCATTTTTCCTGCGGTATTGTGAGACGGTATTCAGAGAGTATCAGGATCTGGTTCATTACTGGCTGACATTTAATGAAATGAATACACTGGTCAGCCGTTTCGGAACGCTCCTTGCAGGGGGCATTTTACCCGAGGACGGAGAAGACTTGTTCGGGAGAAAACGACTGGGATCCCCCGAGACCGCGGCAGAAAAGAGTTGCAGATTTACTGCATTGCATCATCAGTTTCTGGCCGGTGCACAGGCAGTAAAAATGGCACACGAGATCAATCCCGAAAATAAAGTGGGATGTATGCTGTCTGCGGCCGGTGTATATCCATATACTTGTAGTCCGGAAGATGTAGTGGAAGCACAGGCACAGATGGAACGCAGCAACTGGTTGTGCGGAGATGTGTGCGTAAGAGGAGCATATCCTTATTTTGCGGAACGCTTTTTTAGGGAAAATGGGGTACAGATCCGAAAAGAGGCCGGGGATGATGAAATATTGAAGAATGGAAAAGTGGATTTCTTAAGCTTCAGTTATTACAGTTCCCGTTGTGCCACGGCAGATCCGAAAGTGATACAGACGGCGGGGAATATGATGCTTGGTGTGCCGAATCCCTATCTGGAAGCAAGCGAATGGGGATGGATCATTGATCCTAAGGGATTACGTTACCTCCTGAATGAACTGTACGGCAGATATCAGATTCCGCTGATGGTCGTAGAGAACGGACTGGGAGCGGTGGATCGTGTGACAGAAGACGGACAGATTCATGATGATTACCGGATTGCTTATTTAAGCGAACATATCAGACAGATGTGGGAAGCAGTAAATGATGGTGTGGAGTTACTGGGATACACTCCGTGGGGATGTATCGATTTGATCAGTGCAAGCACCGGTGAAATGAAAAAACGCTATGGCTTTATCTATGTGGACAAAGACGATGAAGGAAAAGGAACCTTGGAACGAAAGAAAAAAGATTCCTTTGCCTGGTATCGGGAGTGCATCAGGACGAACGGAGCCAGCGTACTTTCCACGAATAAAAAAGAGGATAAATTATGACAAAAAAACAGGTTGAGATTGTGAATAAGACAGGACTGCATGCCAGACCGGCTTCTGATTTTGTACTGGAAGCCAAAAAATATGAAAGCAAGATTACGATTTGCAGGGAAAACGGAGTACCGGTGAATGCAAAATCCGTTGTACGGATTCTGGCGGAAGGAATCGGACAGGGAACCAAAATAGAGATTGCTGCGGAAGGCACAGATGAAGAGCAGGCGGCAGCGTCTCTTGCAGCCTTGGTGGAAAGCGGATTTGGAGAATAAAGGCGGTAAATGTGTATGGAAGAAAGATTACAGGGAAATCCGGTATCTGAGGGAATTGCTTATGCGAAATCTTATATCTACATTCCCGGTACACTGACAAAGGCTCCGGATTTTTTTCCCAAGGGTCAGGAAGAGGAAAAATATCGGGAATTCAGGGAATCCTGTGAAAAGGCAGACAGTGAACTGGTGACATTGTACAACGGTATGTGTAAAGAGGATCCGGATAAGGCAAAAATCTTCAGTGCACATCGGGAATTACTTCAGGATGAAGAAATCCTTGATGAGATCCGGGAGACAATCTGTGAGGAAAACATGAATCCGGACAGCGCGGTCAGTAAGGTGTATACAGAATTTGCAGAATTGTTGGCCGGTGTGGAGGATCCGTTGATTGCCGAGCGCGCGGCGGATCTTAGAGATGTCAGAGACCGGCTGCTCCGGATTCTGTCGGGGCAGGAAACGTCTAAGCTGTCTTCGTTTTCGGAAGATGTAATTCTGGTAGCCCATGACCTATTACCCAGTGATACGGCCACCATGGACAGAAAACATATCAAAGGAATCCTGACGGAGGTTGGCGGAGTGAATTCACATTCCGCAATCCTGGCAAGAAGTTACGGAATTCCTGCAATTCTGGGAGTTCCGAATGTTACGGAAAAAATTCCTACAGATACTATGCTTGCCATGGACGGTTTGACCGGAGAAATATTTGTCACACCGGGAGAAGAATGTATTTGCGATATCAGGGAAAAACAGACATCTTTTTTCCGCAAAAAAGAAGCAGAAAAAAATTTTTTAAACAAACCTGCAATTATGAAGGACGGAACAGAAATAAAGATAGGAATCAATATCGGCTCGCAGGAATTTGATGTTCCGACAGACCGGTACGATTTCATCGGCTTGTTCCGTACAGAATTTCTTTATATGGAAGGGAAGGAACTTCCGGGGGAAGAAACACAATTTGAAGCCTATAGGCAGGTTGTGCAAAAGGCAAAAGGACATCCGATTACTTTGCGGACACTGGATATCGGCGGAGATAAGACATTGCCCTACATGGAATTGCCAAAAGAGGACAATCCTTTTTTGGGGAAAAGAGCAATCAGGCTTTGTTTTGCGGAAAAAGAGTTATTTTTAACGCAACTGCGTGCGGCACTGCGTGCTTCTGCTTACGGACCTCTGCAAATCATGTTTCCGATGGTCGGGAGTCTGGAAGATATTCGCAAGGCAAAAGAGTACCTGAATCTGGCAAAAGAGCAGCTGAAAGAGAGAAAGCAGCAGTTTGATGAACAGATCCGAATCGGTATTATGATAGAGATTCCCGCGATTGCCTTGATTGCAGATCTGGCGGCGGAAGAGGTGGATTTTGCAAGCATAGGATCCAATGACCTGACGCAGTATTTGTCGGCTGCGGATCGGATGAATCCGGAGGTGGCGGCATATTACAGAAGTGATTCCACGGCAATGCTTAGGCTGCTGCGGTTTGTCTTTCAGGAATTTTCCAAACGTGGAAAAGAAATCTCCGTCTGCGGAGAAATGGCAGGGAATCCGGAGACCGCCCAATTGCTGGTGGGACTGGGAGCGAGAAAGCTGTCTATGAGCAGTGGAAATATCGCCGGTGTAAAGGCAAAACTGGCTGAATGTACATTACAGGAGCTGACAGCTTTGGCAGAGAAAAAACTATGATCCCTCTTGACAAAAAAATGAAATGTGTTTATATTCATAACAGTGTTATATAACACTGTTATGAACATTTTTTTGGAGGAAAAAGTGACAAAACCAATCGAAGGAGTTTCAGAGAGAATTCTCGTCTGTGCCAGAGAAGAATTCCTGGAGAAGGGCTATTCCGAAGCGTCGCTTCGTACGATCGCAGCCAAGGCAGACACTACTACCGGATCCATCTATTCCCGGTTCGGGGACAAGGAAGGATTGTTTTGTGCGATTGTGGAACCGGCGGCGGAAGGGCTGACGCAGATATTCCTTAAGACCCAGGAGGCGTTTCATGCCAGAGAGGCAGAGGAACAGCCGAAGGTAATGGAGGATTATGTGGTAGGCGGTATGGATGAAATGCTTGACTATGTCTATGATCGGTTCGATGATTTCCGGTTACTGCTGGATGCCTCTTACGGTACCAAGTATCAGGATTTCGTGGAACATCTGGTGGACATTGAGACGGAGTATACCTACAAGTATATGGAAGCCACACAATTCCTACAGGAAGGCAGCATGATCACCGAGGAGTTCCTACATATCATGTCGAGAGCCATGTTTGACAGTATGTTCGAAGTCGTCAGACACCGCATGGACAGGGATACTGCCAGAAAATATCTGCATATGCTGGAGAAGTATCACTACGGCGGATGGGGAGCCATCATCAAGCTGGGGTGAAGCATAAGATAAGACTGCTATGGAAGATTACGGTAGCAGTCTATCTTAAAAACCGACGGTTAGTTGAAACTAATTACCAATAAGCGGTGTTAGATAGGAAAGACAATAGAGCCTCAAATGTCCGGAAAAGAGAAATGATGAAAAGCAGGGCAAAATGAAAAGAAATTCTAGAAATTAAAGAGTTACATTAAATCCAAAAAATTAATTTAAATCAAAGGGAAAGAGGGAAAGATCACATGAAAAAAGAAAGCTCTATGCAGAAGCTGTTCGCTCATGCGGGCAACTACAAGTACCTGACCATTGCGTCATGGATTCTGTCCGCGGTCAGTGCACTGATTGCATTACTGCCGTTTTATGATATCTGGCGGATCATGCAGGAGGTTGTACTGGCAGCGCCGGATTACAGCAAGGCGCAGAATCTGTCGGGGCTTGGATGGAGTGCCGTGGGATTTGCACTGCTTTCCATGATCATTTATATCTGCGCACTGTTGTGCTCCCACATTGCAGCCTTTCACGTGCAGGCGAATATGCGAAGCACACTGATGCGTCATATTCTGACGCTGCCCATGGGATTCATGGACAGTGAGGGCAGCGGTAAGATCCGTAAGATCGTCAACGAATCCACCGCAGCCACCGAGACTTATCTGGCACACCAGATGCCGGATAAGGCAGGGGCAATGGCAACGCCTGTGGGATTGTTGGTATTGCTGGTGGCATTTGACTGGAAACTGGGGCTGTTAAGTCTCGTGCCCGTCGTCCTTGCGTTCCTCATTATGGGTGCCATGACCGGACAGCGCATGAAAGATAAAATGACAGAATACCAGAATGCGTTAGAGGAGATGTCCAGTGAAGCAGTGGAATATGTCCGCGGTATTCCGGTAGTGAAGACCTTCGGACAGTCGGTATTTTCTTTCAAGCGTTTCCAGACCTCTATTAAAAAATATGAAAAATGGACCATCGCTTATACCAAAGAACTGATGTGGCCCATGGTAGGCTTTACCACACTGATCAATGCGATCTTCGCCGTTCTGATCGGTGCCGCATATTGGTTCGGTGGAGCAGGCGGGGATCCTGAGGTGCTGATCAACCTTCTGTTCTACATCATTATCACTCCGGTACTGACCGTTACATTAGGCAAGATCATGTACGGCGGAGAGAATCAGATGATCGTGGAGGATGCTCTGAAAAGAACTGATGGTATCTTAAGCCGTAATCCTCTGCCGGAAGCAGAAAAAGAGCAGAACATCAAGGATCATTCCATTGCGTTACAAAATGTATCCTTCCGCTATGAAAATGCGGGAAGAGATGCTCTGCATCAGATCAATCTCGATATCAAAGAAGGAGAGCATGTGGCATTTGTCGGTCCCTCCGGCGGCGGTAAGACCACGCTGGCAAGTCTCATTGCCCGTTTCTATGATACCACAGAAGGTAAGGTATGCATCGGCGGCGTGGATGTGAAGGATATTCCTTCCGCACAGTTGATGAATATGGTGTCCTTCGTATTTCAGGACAGCAAATTGCTTAAGATGTCCATTTACGATAATGTCCGCATGGGCAAAAAGGATGCCACCAGAGAAGAAGTCATGGAAGCTCTGAAAAATGCCCAGTGTGAGGACATTATTGCAAAGCTGCCGGACGGTGTGGATACCGTCATCGGAAGCCAGGGTACTTATGTATCCGGAGGTGAGGCACAGCGCCTGTCCGTTGCGAGAGCGATGTTAAAAAATGCACCGATCCTGATCCTGGATGAAGCTACCGCTTTTGCTGATCCGGATAATGAGGCGAAGGTACGGCAGGCATTTACGAAGCTTTCCGCAGGCAAGACCGTGATCATGATCGCACACAGATTGTCCTCGGTTGTGGATGCCGACCGCATCTGTGTGTTGAAGGATGGCGGAATTGTGGAACAGGGAAACCATGAAATATTGCTGGGACAAAACGGACTGTATGCCCATATGTGGGAAGAGTACAATAAATCCGTCAGCTGGAAAGTAGGAAAGGGGGAGAAATAGAATGAGTAGCTTACAGGCAAAATTGCAGCATAAATACGCGCTTTCCGAAAAAGGTGCGAAGGATATGATAAAGGCATTTGTATCCGTAACATGTTCCGATCTGGTGTTGATGTTCCCGGTATGGATGCTGTATTTTCTGGTAAGAGATTATTTACAGGGCACCATGGCAGGCAGAGGTGTTTTCTACATTGTGGGCTGCGTACTCTGTCTTCTTCTGATCGCGCTGACAACGTTGGTGCAGTATCGTGCCACGTTCCTGGCAACTTATGTGGAGAGCGGTGTGCGCAGAATTGCTCTGGCAGAGCAGCTGCGTAAGATCCCGTTATCCTTCTTCGGAAAAAAAGATCTGTCCGATCTGACAAGTACCATTATGGCGGACTGTGCCACCATGGAGACTGCATCCTCCCATTTCATTCCGGAACTGGTTGGTTCCTGTATCTCCACCACACTGATCGCTGTGGGTACCTTTTTCATGAACTGGAGAATGGCAATCGCAGCACTGTGGGTACTGCCTGTGTCTTTCCTCATTGTGGGATGTTCCGGCAGGGTACAGAAGAGCTTAAGTAAGAAGCAGATGAAATTAAAAATGGACTGTGCTGACGGCATTCAGGAATGCCTGGAGACCGTACGTGACCTTCGGGCCAACAATGCCCAGGCTGAGTACATGGAAGGCTTAGAGGGCAAGATCCGTGCCGTGGAAAAACATGCACTGGTGACGGAGCTTGGTACGGCAGTCTTTGTAGGCGGTGCCCAGATGATCTTAAAGCTTGGCATCGCCACCGTGGCATTGACCGGCGGTGTGTTGTTAGTAAAGGGAGAGATCGACATCCTGACCTTCTTCGTATTCCTCCTGTTGGTATCCAGAATGTATGATCCCCTGCAGGTGGCACTGCAGAATCTGGCAGCTATTATCAGTACCAGTGTGCAGTGTGACCGTCTCGACGAGATCCTGTCCCATGAGATCCAGACCGGTGCCAGCACCATGGATCCTAAGGGGTATGACATCGAATTTTCCCATGTGGGATTCTCCTATGACAGTCAGGATACCGTACTTCGCGATGTCACTTTCACGGCAAAACAAGGCGAAGTGACCGCATTGATCGGACCTTCCGGCGGCGGTAAGACCACCGTGTCCAGACTGGCTTCCCGGTTCTGGGATATCCATAAAGGTAAGATCACCGTGGGTGGCATGGACATCTCCACCATCGATCCGGAGACACTGATGTCTCTGTACGCTATCGTATTCCAGGATGTGACACTGTTCAATAATACGGTGATGGAAAATATCCGTATCGGCAGGCAGAATGCTACGGATGAAGAAGTGCTGGCTGCGGCAAAACTGGCGCATTGCGATGAGTTCGCGGAGAAACTTCCGAACGGCTGGCAGACCATGATCGGTGAGAACGGTTCGGAACTGTCCGGCGGTGAGAGACAGCGGATCTCCATTGCCAGAGCCTTTTTAAAGGATGCTCCCATCATCCTCATGGATGAGGCAACCGCTTCTCTGGATGTAGATAACGAGACACTGATTCAGGAATCCCTTTCCAGGCTGATCCGCAATAAGACCGTTATGATCATTGCGCACCGCATGCGTACCGTGGCGGACGCAGACAAGATTGTTGTATTGAAGGATGGCGTGGTGGCAGAGCAGGGAACGCCTGCCGAACTGGAAGCAAAAGACGGCATTTACCGGCATATGAAAGCCACTCAGATGGAGGCTGCCGGCTGGACATTATAATCAAACAGCCTTTTTAAAAGGAGCGGTCCGCTTGTTTACAGGCGGATCGCTTTTAGCATATTGCGTAATTCCTGCGAACGACATATAATACAATCCAACGGCAGAAAATTATCCAATGGAGAGGAACACAGAGGAATACCATGCAGATAACAGCAATGAAAAAAGACGATTTTTACAGACAGATGTTCAAACTGACCATCCCGATCATTATACAGAATCTGCTCAGTGCAGCAGTGAATTCCGCGGATGTTATTATGCTAAACTATGTGGGACAGTCCGCAATATCCGCAGTATCCCTGGCGTCAAATTTTTCGAATGTCCTGTTTATGGTATATTACGGACTGGGGACGGGAGCCACTCTCTTGTGCGCCCAATATTATGGAAAGGGGAACCTGGAAGCAATTCATACTGTAGAAGGAATCACACTTCGTTTCTCTATGGCAATTTCAGGTATAGTTGCGCTGATTGCATTTTTCCTCCCTCAGAAGATGATGCTTCTCTTTACTCCTGATCAGGAGCTGATCACTATCGGCGCCTCTTATCTGCGGATCATGGGCATCACATACCTGTGCTGGGGCATCACGGAAGTATATCTAGCCATTTTGCGAAGCGTAGGTCGTGTGACGGTCAGTATGGCGTTGAATATGCTGGCTTTCGTATTGAATGTCATTCTGAATGCCACATTTATCTTCGGACTGTTCGGCATGCCAAAGCTGGGAGCTACCGGTGTCGCCATTGCCACAGCCCTGTCCCGACTGGTGGAACTGGTGGCATGCGTCATTGTATCTTCCTTGAGCAAAAATGTAAAACTGCATCCGAAGTACCTGTTTGTTCACAGTAAGGTGCTGACACAAGATTTCATGCGTCTGTCTCTGCCAGCACTTTGCAATGATGTGTCCTGGAGTGTGGCGTTTTCCATGTATTCCGTGATCCTGGGGCATCTGGGAACAGATGCGGTGGCTGCTAATTCACTGGTCGTCGTAGTGCGCAATATCGGTACGGTGTTCTGTTTTGCCATTGCCAGTGCAGGTAGCATATTGCTGGGAAATATTATGGGACAAGGCGATCTGGAGAAGTCAAAGAGTTACGCTTCCCGGATGTTGAAGATGACGGTAATCGCCGGAGCTATAGGCGGCCTGATCGTACTGGCAATTACACCCTTTGTGTTACGGTTTGCTACATTGAATGACACTGCCATGCATTATCTGAAATATATGCTGCTCATTAATACTTATTATATTATGGGCGCTGCCGTGAATACGGCGCTGATCGCCGGAGTATTCCGTGCCGGCGGAGATACGAAGTTCGGACTGATCTGCGATACGATCGATATGTGGTGTTATGCGATCCCTCTGGGATTCTTCGCCGCATTTGTACTGAAACTTCCGGTACTGTGGGTCTATTTCCTGTTATGTACCGATGAATTTGTCAAGTGGCCCTGGGTCATTAAGCATTACCGAGAGGGTAAATGGGCGAAGAATATTACCAGAGAAGAAGTATGATTCTAAGTTAAATTACATGGCCTTTTCCTGTTCTTCCTGAATCTCTGGGAAGACAGATAACATGGGCTTTACGTCTTCTTTTTTAATGATACGTGCCACGTAATTTTTCGTGATCTTCATTACTACGGGAGACAGGGCTATGACACCGATCAGGTTGGGAATCGCCATCAATCCGTTGAAGGTGTCGGACAGATCCCAGGCCAGACCAAGGTTCATGGTGCAGCCGATGAAGATCATCAGTACGAACACTACCTTGTAGACAATGGTGGATTTCGTACCGAATAAATATTCACAGGCCTTGGATCCGTAGTGGCTCCAGCCCAGTACGGTAGAGAATGCAAACAGCAGGATCGCAATGGCGATGAAGGCAGGGCCGAAGCTGCCGAATACGGTAGCAAAAGCCTGACCTACCAGAGCGGAACCGGACACATCCACCAATACGGCACCGGTGTCCAGATCGATCAGGCCGGAGGACAGAACTGCGAAAGCCGTCAGTGTACATACGACCATAGTGTCAGCGAATACCTCGAAGATGCCCCACATACCCTGACGCACGGGTTCTTTTACATTGGAACTGGAATGTACCATAACGGAGGAACCAAGGCCGGCTTCGTTGGAGAACACGCCGCGCTTCATGCCCCAGGTCAGAGCCAGCTTCACACCGGAACCTACGATACCGCCGCCCACGGCGCGCAGACCGAATGCTCCTTTGAAAATAGCGGTAAATACGGCACCCACGTGACCGATATTTGCAAAGAAGATCACCAGTGCACCGATGACATAAGCGATGGCCATAAAGGGAACCAGCTTCTCGGTGACGGCAGCGATGCGCTTTAACCCACCGACAATGACCAGTGCACCGATGATCACCAGTACGATGCCGGTTACCGTAGCGGGAATGGAGAAGGCGGAAGTCATGTTGGCTGCAATGGAATTGACCTGACTCATGTTGCCGATACCGAAGGAAGCCAGCAGGCAGAAAGCAGAGAACAGCACAGCCAGTACGGCACCGATCTGTTTGCAGCCCTTATAGGAGCCGAGACCGTCCTTCAGATAGTACATGGCACCTCCGCTCCATTCCCCTTTGAAGTTCTTGCGGCGGTAATAGATGCCCAGTACATTTTCTGAGTAGTTGGTCATCATGCCGAAGAAAGCTACAATCCACATCCAGAAGATGGCGCCGGGACCACCGGCTACCAGAGCACTTGCCACGCCGACGATATTACCGGTACCGATGGTGGCAGCCAGTGCGGTGCACAGCGACTGGAACTGGGAGATGGACTGATCATCAGCATCCGTGTGCTTTGTTACGTGTTGGTCGTGAAAGATGCCGCCTACTGTATTTTTGAACCAGTGTCCGATGTGGGACAACTGGAAAAATTTCGTCAGGATCGTCATCAGGATACCGGTGCCCACCAACAGCACCAACATGGGAACACCCCATACGAAACCATTGATGGCATTGTTCACATTGGCTATGAGCTCTACCATATACATTCTCCTCCTTTGTTTTCAGGTAAAAGAAAAAGCGCAGACACCCGAAGATGTCCACGCTGACATAGTTACCTGATCTGTATTTCGTTTCTGATTTTTTCCCAGTATAACATATAGGAAAAGATGCCGCAAGAGAAAATTTTTCTCAAAACCCCTATTGACCTAAAGTTAGCTTTAGGTATTATGATAAAATCATCCCGTAAGAAATGTCTCTAACGTGGAAAATCAAGCATATCGAAAGCTACGGCGCCAACAGCGGCTTCCCTGTATACGGCGGAAAACTGTAAGGCGAACCGTCAGTGTGACGAAAACAGGAAATGCGAGCGATTACGAAAAGTAATGGCTCGCATTTTTAGCTTTGTATTTCGAATTCATGCGGATGGAGTCCAATTCCGCCTTACTGAACCGGCGGATCCCGGACTGCTTCTCCAGATTCGGGAAAAAGCCCTCTTTATCATAATATCTTAAAGAGGAAATCGGTAAATTTGTCATTGCGGAAACTTGTCCGATACTGTACGTATATAATCCTCCTTGTTTTTGCGAAGCAAAAATCCGAGCTTCATGTCGAGGAGAGGATTTCGTCTCCCTGCATAAAATTATCTAAAGCTGACTTTAGGTATTACTACTGTTATTATAAAGTGGCAATATGCAAAAAACAAGAGTTTTGTACTATAAAGTTTCCCCCGGGCTGTGTCGATACTATTTATATAGGAAAATACATACACCATGGATGGATAAATAGCTACGGATGGCTGCCTCATGTGAGGCGACCATCCGTTTTTGCGTGAAGCGAGAACATCGCATGCCTGCATGAAGATTTGACGGGCATTGCGACAGGGCAGCAATCACTGCTCAGAGAGGGAGAGTACTATGGCAATAACAGGAATCGGCTACGGAAGGACATTTGTGTATGAGGCACAGAAGCGAGTAAATGCAGGGGATGTACAGAGTGCGCAGGGAAGTGCGACGGAGACAGCAGAATCCCGTTTCGCGGAGAGCATTGAGGAATTGGCAAAAGAAGACAACACCGTGAAGACTCCGGTGACCCGCGGCGTACAGCTGGCCCGCCATATCGAGGGAAAGGACAAGGTGCCCTATGGAGAAATGGCTGAGGACGGCGTCATTGAATACAACGGGGTGACCTTCGTCTGTGATTATGAGCACAACCGCCTGACACTGGGGGATACCACCAATAAAGAGGATTGCATTAATATTCCGTTGTCCGGCGGCGGAAGCCTGCTGGTGAACCGGGACAACATTGATGCCCTGTCCAAGGCCATCGGCATGTTCAGGCCGGAGGATGTGAAACGGATCCTGGAGGCGCTGGCAAAGGATAACAAGATCCAGCAGATGAAGAAAGAACTGGATGACATGGAGAACGGCGATGATGTGGATAACAGTGAGGAAGCATCGGAGACCGCCGACACGGACAAGGCAGCGGGAACGGATCCTTCCGGGACGGCCGGAGAGCCGGGAAAAGAGGATTTAAGTCTCATGGCACAGATCAAAGAGAAGATGCAGGAGATCTACGACAAGCTTCAGAACGGAGACACGGATACCAAGTTCCAGATCGGCAATCAAGAATTTACGATCAAGGAGTGGGATCATTTCTTAGAGAAATTCGACAGTGTGCAGGATGCCACCCGGGCGGCACTGGAGGAAAAAATCGAAAAGGAAAAGGTAGAACGGCTGGAAGAGAAACTGACAGGTATGTCGGAGACAGCAGAAGAGCCGGATGAGGTGGATAGTATCCTGGCCCAGAGTGTGAAAACCACAGAAGAGGGCAGTGACCCTAAGACCTGGTATATCACCTGCTTTAGCGAAGATGGCATCTGGTGTAAGAAATTCACCGAAGGACAGGAAGGAGAGGATCTGTGGCGTATGGAATTTACGGATCCTTCCCAGTACCAGAAGGTGTTAAATTATTTACAGAGCTTCGCAGAGGGGGAAGAAGTTCCGCATGCAGAGGAAGAGGACTTCTGGAGAAGATTCCTTGAGGAAGACGCACGGTAGATCTGGCGTCAATCCGGATTTTTCCGATATTCCCGAGGAGATTTTCCGTATACTTTTTTGAACAGGTCCTTAAAATAATTGCTGTCGTTGAAGCCGTATTCCAGAGCAATATCCGTGATGGAGCTGTTGGTGGTAAGAAGCGCCGTCTGGGCGTGCTTGAGCCGTACGTAATTTAAATATTCCTTGAACCCCATGCCGGTGATCAGTTTGAATTTCTTGCTGAAATAGGTGGGGCTTAAGGAAGCCACGTAGGAGACATCTTCCAGTGTCAGTGGCTTGCGGAAATTATTATAAATGTATTTTGTGGCAAGCAGGATGTCCGCATCCCGGGAGTTCAGTAGATCCGGCTCCTTCTCATTCATGACGGAATGCCGCATCAGCAGGAGCAGAAGCTCTTCCAGATAGCAACGCTCAAAATGTTCGGAGTATTGGTCGAAGCGGGAATTCTCGGTGAGCATACGGGTCAGCAGAGAGTGCAGATATTCCTGGTATACCGTAGGAACGCTGCCCATGAAAGAATGCAGCTGTAGCCCCTGCCCGGATATGGAAGTGAGGCTGTCGGCAGACCGGTCCGATAAATGCAGATATTCTTCTTTGAAATAGATCATTACGATCTCGCAGACCTCTCCGGCAGAATACAGAGAGTGATGCAGTTCCCCCGGGGCAATGAAGACCAGATCTCCGGCTTCCATCTGATAGACAGTATCTTTTAACAGGAAACGGCAGCTGCCGGACCAGAGATAGAATATTTCATAAAAGCTGTGATAATGATCGGGCTGCAGCGGAGAAAAATCGCCTCTGCGGCCTTTTTCCACGATGATACGGTCAATATCCTTTCTGCCGCGTCGGCCTTTTTTGGTTGTGATATCCATAGCTGCTCCTTCGCTTTTTAAATCTACTTTCATTGATACAGTCAGAATACCACAAAAAAACAGTATTTTCAACACAAACAAGCAATAAAAACAGCAGTAAATATAAATAAATTACGCTATTATAATAACTGAAAAAGGAACCCGCCTCTTTCAAAAATACTTTTCTCTCTATCCCCCTCGGTACACTCCCCCCTCGCCGAGGGGAATTTTTTGCGCAAAAATCACAGAAAACAGGCAGTCTCGTTACAATGGATTGCGCATTTTCCAAAGGATTGTTACCATAAGGGTACAGATAGGCCGGCATACGGTGCTAAAGCAAAGATGCTAAAGCAAAGGTGCTAAAGCACCTGAGAGTTTGCAGAGTACAGAAAGGTATAGGGATTAGTATGGATAAAAAGAAAACGGGCAATCTGATCCGGGAAGCCAGACAGCGCAAAAATTATACCCAGAGTGAACTGGGAAGGATGTTAGGGGTGACCAACAAAGCGGTATCCCGGTGGGAGAATGGAGTTTCCCATAGTTAAAGATACCACACCCAATATCACAAACTCACGCTTAAACAATATTCCTTAGTCAACCACATACAATAGCAAATACAAAAAAGCTGGAAGCAGACTTGATTTTGCTTCCAGCTTTTCTATATTATTTAGTTTTGATGCAGTCGTTCTATTATACTTGTTTTTGCGATCTTTCGATATATGATTGCCGGAATAATAACCGTTAGCGCAATCAAAAATGGATAGATAACAAACATAGGGAAAATAACAAATTTATAAGTGAAAAACCAAATGCTATTTGAAATTGCTCTTACAATGATAACCGATACCAGAGAACCAAATACGATTGACGCAACAACTGTTCCCGCAGCATAGTATAAGCCCTCAAATGATAGCATTTTCTTTAGCTGCTTTCCTGTCATACCAATACTTTGAAGCATAGCAAGTTCTTTTCTGCGTGTAATAATACTGGTAAGAACAGAGTTTACAAAATTTGTAACCCCTATTAAGCCAATGATAATGCTTAACGCTCCCCCTATGGTAATAATCAGAGAAGTTAAATCATTAAAGGAATTGATATATGTTTGTTTAGAGTCGTAATTCATACTCGGCTCAATATCCTCAACATAGCTGCTTAAAAATTCCTCCATATCAGCTTCCATACCGTCAACTGCATTGAATGGGAAACTCACCAAATGAGGTTGATCGCAAAGAGGTAAGAAAACCTCTGTCGGCATATAAAATTTTGCAAATCCGGTACTTCTTATCGTATCGGTGTTTTCATTGATTAGCACCTTTGCCATAACCTTGCAGTCAAAACTATTATCTATACTACTGGAAAGTCCGTCCATTTGCACATGATTAAAGTGAAGTGTATCTCCAACATGAATATTAGGGTCATCAATAATGTTTCCATTGTCATCTGCGGTCAGAGCATACAGTACATAATTCCCGGATTTTAATGCTTCCCAATCAATCGTTCCCTCTATAACATCCATTGAGTTCAGTAAAAAATCATCTGCTCCATATAATTGAACCAAAGGATTTCCCTCAGCGTCTTTGTTGTAATTTGAGGTAACTCCATTCTCGACAGAAAATGTTTCTTCCAAAATCTTTGTGGTATATAACTCGCCACCCTCATCAAATGCCGGATTTTGCTTAACTGCTTCAATAAAAGAAGTGGAAAGGTCATTTTTGCTGTCGCTATTCCCAAACTTAAAATTGAAGTAATCCGCAGTAGAAATGATGAAATCCTTGTTTACAAATTTTTCTACATATTTTTCCACATCAAAGCCGCTTGCAAGTGTAAATACCGTATTAAACAATACCAAACTCAAAGTCATAGAAATAATAACCAAAATTGTACGTTTCTTGTTCCGACCAAGATTTGATAATGCCATTCGATGAATTTTGGCTCCATGTATAGACTTTTTATCAGACGCCTTTTTGCCTTGAAATGCTGCTGTGTCATTTTCAGTATAGCGGATTGCTTCAATAGGCGATACTGAACCCGCTATTTTGGCAGGCTTATTTACACTAATAATCACTGTAACAAGTGCAAATAAGGCAGCTCCGATAAAAATAATTGGATTGGCAGTTACTTTTACTCCTGCGTCCGAAGCATAAACTGTGCCGTTCATTAAAAATGGTACTAATGCTCGTCCAACAAAGAAACCAATTAGTAAGCCGAATGGAATACCGATAAAGGAAAGTAACATAGCCTGTTTGCTGATAAGTTTCTTTATTTGTCGTTTTGTTGTGCCTAAAGTTTTAAGCTGTCCGTAGGATTGAATATCTTGAATGACAGAGATTTGGAAAATATTATATATAATCAAATACCCTGTTATCATAATTAAAAGTATGCCAACAATCCCCGAAATCAATAAAGCTGGATTTTCTAAAAAGTTACTGCCTTGATATGCAGGACTAACACGAGCGATCACATAATTGTCATCCGATGGACTTCCGCCCATAGTATCACAAGTATAGCCCGTTTCAGCAAGAAGCTGATGTAATTTTGATTCGATAGCTCCGTTTCCATGAAACATAACATAAGCGGCGACTACGCCGGAATAGTCATTATCTTCGGGGTAGGTGTATGTTAAAAGTTCAGAATTATTGTCAACAAAGGCTTTAGAAACAATAAGTCGTCCAATATTACTTAGGCTGTCTGTTTCCCAAAATCCGCATAGTACAAAATTCTTTGAATATGAAATTCCTTTAATTTGATAGTCCAAAGTTACGGTTGCTCCGATTTCAGCAGGAATACCAAGTGCGTCCAGCGTTTTGGTATCAGCCATAATTTCATTCTCTGCTTCAGGACGGTGTCCCGTTGTTGGCTCATACCGTGCAAACTTCAAAGCAGTATCGTCCATAAACCACATATCAGCACGCCATTTTTCCAGTCCGGGATTATTGATATGATAAGACACTGCCTTTGTATAGGCAATCTGTTCAATCATCTCATTGCCTTTTATATTATCAAAAACCTCATCGCTTATATAATTCAAAACCGCTTGACCGTCGCCACCTTGTTTTCTGATATTTTGGTCGTGAACGGTATCTATCAAACCAGAGCCTAATGTAAAAATGGTTGTAAAGAGTATAGTAGTTAGAGCGATTGCAATAATTGCAATGATATTTCTACTCTTTCCTGCTTTGAAATAACGGTTGGATAATTTTTTGATAACAGGGCGATTGCTATTTCCAAATAAAATATCATTCATAGTTTTGCCCCCTTATTCTACAATTTTCCCGTCCTCAATGCGGACAATACGGTCTGCAAGCTGGGCGATCTCGCTATTGTGGGTAATCATCACAATCGTTTGATGAAATTTCTGGCTTGTTACTTTCAACAGTCCCAATACATCGTTGCTTGTTTTACTGTCAAGATTGCCCGTTGGTTCATCGGCTAATATAATGGCAGGCTTTGAGACAAGGGCGCGAGCAATCGCTACACGCTGTTGCTGACCGCCGGATAAGTTGTTCGGCATATTTTGCAGCTTATCGCCGAGTGCCAGCATTTGCACAACTTCGTCCATGAAATTTTTATCTACTGTATCGCCATCCAATTCTACGGGCAAAACAATGTTTTCATATACATTGAGAACGGGAACAAGGTTATAGTTCTGGAAAATAAAACCGATATTGCGTCTGCGGAAAATCGTAAGCTGTTCATCGTTCAGCCCTGACAAATCTTTTCCTTTGACCTTTACATTACCGGAAGTGGGAACATCCAAGCCCCCCATCATATTGAGCAATGTGGATTTGCCGCTGCCGGAAGTTCCCACAATGGCAACGAATTCTCCCTGTTCGACAGTGAGAGTTACACCATCCAGAGCTTTTGTGATATTCGGCTCGGTGCCATAGTATTTTTTCAAGTTTTTTGTTTCTAAAATGCTCATAGAGAACACCATCCTTTCTTGTGATGGCTTCATTATAAAGGGCAATCCTCACAGAAATGTCACAGCCGACATAATAAATTGCCCTGAAATGTCACAATCCTGTGACATTTCAAAAAAACAGGTTATTCATGGGGAAGAAAAACGGAGAATGTTGAGCCTGTTCCTACTTGAGAAGTTACTTGTATATAACCGTTCTGCAAGCTAATAATTTCCCTTGCGAGATACAGCCCAATGCCGATTCCCTCTATATCGTGGACATTTTCTTCCCGATAAAAGCGCCTAAAAATTGCTCCCTGTTGGTTTTCGGGAATACCTTTGCCGGTATCAGTGACGCTGACTTTCAGGTGCATTTCCCAGCTTTCAACGCAAACACGGATAGAACCGTACTCCGGCGTGTACTTAACTGCATTATCCAATATGTTAAATAGGGCTTCTGCCGTCCATTTGCGGTCATGCGAAACAATCAATGTTTCTGGGCAGTTTACTTCAACTTGTATGTGCTTCCTTTCAGCGTTCAGAAAGATACCACCCAGAGCCATAGCAAGAGTATCATAAATGGGCTGCTGTTTCTTTTCAAGTGAGATAACACCCGTTTCAAGCCGGGATGTTTTTATCATAGCCTGCATTAAGAAATCCAGTTTATCAAGCTGTGTGCCACTGGCAAGCAGAAATTCCCGCTGTTTATCCGATGGCACTTCTTGTTCTAATAAGGTGGCATTTACCATTTTTAAGTTTGCTATCGGTGTCTTTACCTGATGAGAAATATCGGAAATCAATTCCTGTAAGTCAGCTCGTTCACGGGCAACGCTGTTTTTGCTTTCCTGCATAACCTCATAAAGGCGCACCAGCCGATGATTGATTTTATAAAATAGGTTTTCTTCTTCGGCAACCTGTGATATATCTATTTTTCCATTCATCATTTCGTCTAGGGTGCAGCAAAGTATTTCAGAAAACAAAGTCAGCTTTCGCCGTATCAGTATCACAAAAGCAGTAACACAAAGTAGAAAAAGCAGACAAAACGCCATGCTACAAAATACCACAGACATTTCTTTTGTCAGGATATATAGAACCGAAAACATGACCACGGATAAAAGTAAAATGGTAGTTGCCAGTATTATGCAGACTTTATTTAAGGAGAGTTTTTTTGAAATCATTTTTGCGCTCCTCCAATCCACATATAGCCCATACCGTAAACGGTTTTGATGTAGGAATGCTGGTTCGTTTCAATTTTACTGCGGATGCGGCTGATCGTTGTGGTAAGTGCGTGTTCATCCACATAATTTTCATCTATATCCCACAGCTTTTCAAGCAATACCTGCCGGGTCAGGACAGTTTGAGAATTTCTTGTCAGCACTTTTAGTAAACGATATTCCAATGATGTAAGGGTAATCGGCTGTCCTGCAAGACACGCTGATAATTCGGAAAAATTGATATACAAATTCCCGTCATCGTAGAAATCTCCGCCGGATTGTGCTGAAATGCGGTTCAGTAAAGCAGATACTTTCTTTTGGAACACGCTGATAGGAAAGGGCTTTGTTACATAATCATCTGCGCCCAATTCAAATCCTTTCAGCATATCGCTTTCCATATCATTTGCGGTTAGAAAAATCACGGCGGTATCGGGACGGCGTTCTTTTACCTCGCGGCATATATCAAACCCGTTCCCATCCGGCAGATTGACATCCAAAACGATTAAATCATAATCCTGTTTTTCAAGAAATCTTATGGCAACAGCTTTTGACATAGCCCCATCCACGGAATATCCGACAGCCGACAGATTATAGCTTAATGTCTTATTCAAAAGCTGGTCATCTTCAACAACCAGTATTCGCATAGTATCACATCCTTTTTCTTTTTATAGTATCAACAAAATGTCACAGAAACCTCACAACGAGAAAAAATTTAGTATTCAGTCAGTTCCACAATTACATTACTCTGCTGATACAGCCAGTCCGTAAAGTCTTTCGGGCTGGCTGTTCCTGTTTTTACAGCCTTTTTTCTCTGTAAGGCTTCTTTCTTAAAGTCGGAAAAGACAGCCTGTATTTTTTCCAGACGGTCAGCCGGAAAGCCTGCGGTATTTTTTACCCGGTTTATTTTGTTGCGCCAGTTCTGGCATTCGTTTTTATAAAGCAGGTCATAGGTATTTTCTCTTGCCCTCTCGTCAAATCCCCGCTTGTTTTGAAGCGCCTGTGCTTTTCGGCACTTATCGCTGCACAGCTCATACCGCTGGCTTTTTGCCAGAAAATATTTCCCGCAGACCTTGCACTGCCGGAAGCAAAGCCCCCAGTCATTCAGCCTGTTCAGATAATAGGTAATCAACGGGTAGAGGGACGCATAGGCAGACACACATTCTTCTGTGCGCCGGTTGTCCGGGAACCAGAGGTCAAGCCGGGTATCTTCTGACGGTGCGCCTTTGAAATAAAGGCTGCCAGCTTGAAATTGTTTCGGTTTTCCTGTCTCCCTGTCAAAGCTCATGGTTTCGTTATGGAATACCCCGGTCAGGCTGCTCATTTTATCCATGAAGCGGTCACAGGCAGCGTTACGGTCACGGGGTTCTCTGGCAAGCAGATAGCTGTTCCAGATACGGAACGCCACATACATTTTCAGAGGGTC
>NZ_QUIU01000075.1:379-602 GCF_003480225.1 Clostridium sp. AM34-9AC | reverse complement strand
GCGGATATAGTGCATGGAACACTGGCGTAATCCCTGTCCGTACTTACTGCAATGGTAGTGTGCATAGGGATTTTTGTTCTGGCTGTTTACACCATAAGCCAATGACCATCCGCAGTCCGCACATTTTACCAGCCCGGAAAATATCTGCGTTGTGCCATTCTTCTGTCGTCTGCGTCTGCTTGCAATCAGCTCCTGAACTTTTTGGAACACTTCTTCGGAAATA
>NZ_QUIU01000075.1:0-369 GCF_003480225.1 Clostridium sp. AM34-9AC | reverse complement strand
CTCCTGAACTTTTTGGAACACT
Organism: Clostridium sp. AM34-9AC; assembly: GCF_003480225.1. Classification (NCBI taxonomy): domain Bacteria; kingdom Bacillati; phylum Bacillota; class Clostridia; order Eubacteriales; family Clostridiaceae; genus Clostridium; species Clostridium sp. AM34-9AC. The sequence continues at coordinate 347 of NZ_QUIU01000075.1, read as the reverse complement.
TCTTCGGAAATAATGGCTTCGTGGGTATTTTCCACACGATACCATTCTTCCTGCGGCTTCCGCACCTTTTTCTTGTTCTTGAATGAAATGTTGCTCTGCTTGTTGTGAACGCTGTGACCGATGTAGGTTTCCTCTTTCAAAATGCTCTTGACCTGTGCAATCGTCCACGCATAGGCTTTTTCTGCGGGCGCACCGGCGTAGATATTAGCGAAAGTCCCGTATCTTTCATAGTTCAGCCAGCCGGGGGTAGGTACTTTTTCTTCCACCAGAATCCGTGTAATGCTGGCGGCACCCCTCCCGTGTACTGCAAGGTCAAAAATCTTCTCTACAATCCAGCGTGTTTCCGG
>NZ_QUIU01000074.1:331-621 GCF_003480225.1 Clostridium sp. AM34-9AC | reverse complement strand
CTGCTGGCAGGCAGGGACGAATGGTTTTCAGACGATTTGAAGAAGCTGGACGATGAAAATGTGTACCGCAAGCTTCAAGGGCATTGGATTATCGAGATGTCGGAGATGATCGCCACAGCCAACGCCAAGAGTATTGAGGAAATCAAGTCATTCTTAAGCCGCCAGAAAGAAACCTACAAAGTGCCGTATGAGACACATCCGGCAGACCGGCTGCGGCAATGTGTATTTGGAGGGACGACCAACCGGCAGGACTTTTTGCCCCGTGACCGCACCGGCAACCGGCGCTTTCT
>NZ_QUIU01000074.1:0-321 GCF_003480225.1 Clostridium sp. AM34-9AC | reverse complement strand
GCCCCGTGACCGCACCGGCAACCGGCGCTTTCTCCCCGTGACGGTGTACCCGGAACGGGCGGAGGTTCACATACTGGACGATGAAGCGGCGGCGAGGGCGTATATCGAACAGATGTGGGCGGAAGCCATGACGGTTTACCGCAGTGGGAAGTATAAGCTGTCATTCAGCATAGAAATGAACCGATACCTGAACGCCCATCAGCAGGACTTCATGCAGGAGGACACACAGGCTGGCATGATCTACGCCTATTTGGAGGACTACACCGGTGACAGGGTATGCTCCAAGCAGCTTTATGAGGAAGCGCTGGGGAACTTAAATTC
>NZ_QUIU01000073.1:378-678 GCF_003480225.1 Clostridium sp. AM34-9AC | reverse complement strand
GACGAAACACCGACACAGGTGATCGGTGACAGTGGCCGTCCGAACAGTAAATGCTACATGTGGGTACACCGTTCCGGGGAGTTCTATAAGGAACGTCCTGTGGTGATCTACGAATACCAGAAAGGCAGGGATCACGAAAAGCCGCTGGAGTTTTACCGGAACTACAAAGGAGTTCTGGTCACGGACAGTCTGGAGCAGTATCATCTGCTGGACAAAAAACTGCCGGGAGTGACAAACGCAAACTGTTGGGCACATGCAAGAAGAGCCTTTGCAGATGCCGTAAAGGCAGCGGATAAAAAG
>NZ_QUIU01000073.1:0-368 GCF_003480225.1 Clostridium sp. AM34-9AC | reverse complement strand
AGAGCCTTTGCAGATGCCGTAAAGGCAGCGGATAAAAAGAATCCCCTGTCAGTAAAAACTTCCGTGGCATACCAGGCATTACAAAAGATTGCAGAATTCTACCGGATCGATACCGAACTGAAAGAACTTCCGGCAACGGATCGCCTTACACAGCGGCAGACAAGGATAAAGCCGCTGGTTGAGGATTTCTTTGCGTGGGCAAAACAACAGGCTGCAGAATGTACGGTGCCTCCGAAATCCAGGACCGGACAGGGACTAAATTTCGTCATCCATCAGGAAAACTATTTAAAGGTATTTCTGACCGATGGGGATATCCCAATCGATAACTCCGCTTCCGAACGGGCTATCCGGACTTTCTGTATCGGCAA
>NZ_QUIU01000072.1:0-735 GCF_003480225.1 Clostridium sp. AM34-9AC | reverse complement strand
TATAAGTTCCAGTCTCTGTCCGTGTCACGCTCAAAGTTTATCAAAAAAGTCCCCAGCGGGCGTGTCATATCACAAAGCACCTCTGTGTTTTGGCTCCCGTTCAGACGGAAGCGGATCTGCTGTTCTTCCCCAATCAAAATCCTCTCTTTCATTTTCTTCCTGTCCAGCGTCAGGACAAACAAAACCCTCTCAAAACATGGCTCATGCCGTATAAACTGATTCTCCATCCCTATCCCCTGCCTTTGATTATGGTAATTATATAATTCAGTTATATCCGTTACACTCATGGTATCGCAGAAGCATTGTTTTGTCAAGAATAGTCCGCTATGATGATTGCAGTTGGTAATTTCGTACCAAACAGTACTTTGACAAGTGAATGACCGTCCAAAAAGGATATGACCGGCAGGAGAAGTGACGCATCCGGCGCACCAATGCAGGGAAACACCGCAGGAATGGGGCAGGAAAACGGCTTTTGGGGAGAACGGCAACAGGAAGCATTTTAACCTATTTGATTTATGGGAGGAACAGAATGAACGATAAAAAGAGATTGAACAGCTACGAGGATTTACCGCTGGTTCTGGATGTGGCGGACATCCAGCGGATTATGGGAATTTCAAGAGCGAGCGCCTATGAGCTGGTACACACCCCCGGCTTTCCGGCGTTCCGCAGGGGCAGGCTTATCAAGGTCAGCAAGATTGCTTTCTTTGAATGGATGGCAAAAGGCTCCGAAACCGT
>NZ_QUIU01000071.1:0-756 GCF_003480225.1 Clostridium sp. AM34-9AC | reverse complement strand
CCACAGGAGGGGGGATCTTTGGGATCTTCCTTCTTTTCTTCCAGAGGCTTTTTCCCATGCGCTTCCCGGTCTTCGTTGATTTCCTTCTTTAACTGCTCTTCGAAGAACAGTGCTTCCTCATCTGCAATCCGTTTCCGCATCTTTTTGCTGTTTGCCCGTGCTTTTACATGGGTGGCATCCACGAAGACCTCGGAAGGATCAATCAGTCTGTATTTATAGCATTCCTGCAGGATACGGGAAAAGATCTGTTCAAAAAGATCAGTATCCTTAAAGCGTCTGGTATAATTCTTTCCAAACGTAGAGAAATGGGGAACCTTGTCCATCATTTCCAGACCGAGGAACCATCGGTATGCGACATTGACTTCGATTTCTTTTACTGTCTGGCGCATACTTCGGATGCCGTACAGATACTGGATGAATGGAATTTTAATGAGCATGACCGGATCCATGCTGGGGCGGCCATTGTCTGCACTGTATTTATCGATCACAAGATCATAGATAAAACTCCAGTCGATTGCCTGGTCAATCAGGCGCAGCAGATGATCCTGCGGAACAAGGTCATCCATGCAGAACATCTGAATCTGCTCTCTTTTCTTATCTGCATTCTGTGTCATCATAGGAAACACCGCCTTTATTTTGATACTTTCATTATACCAAAAAAGTAGTGAAAAGTCCCGTAAATACGGCATTTTCACTACTTCTTATATGCTTGTAAGTACATAATTTTTGCAGTCATGACACAAGAAAAGCTCCCTC
>NZ_QUIU01000070.1:0-914 GCF_003480225.1 Clostridium sp. AM34-9AC | reverse complement strand
GGGCATATTTCATTTATGGAGGTAACTGCCTATGGCAAAAAACAAAAACGAGAGCAACAACGAAAACAGCGGCACCCTGCTTACCGAAAAAGACGGCACCCAGTATTTTGTCATGGGGAAAGTCCGTATCAAGGTATCGGAGCATTTCGCACAGGATGGGAAGCCGCTTGACAGCCTGCTGGAAGATGTGATCCAGCACGCTGCCGCCGCTTCCTGAAAAAATACGGAATAACGACTGTCAATCAGCCCACGCTTATGATATACTTGTACCAGCGAGTATTGTATAAGCGTGGGTTGTTTCTTTTAGAAGGAGGATTTTTAACCGTGAAACAACCATACAATACAACGATTTATAACACTGCACTATATTTGAGATTGAGCCGTGACGATGAATTACAGGGGGAAAGCGGCAGTATCCAGACCCAGCGCATGATGCTTAGACAGTATGCCGCAGAGCATGGGCTGACCGTTGTAGACGAGTACATTGACGACGGATGGAGTGGGACAAATTTCGAGCGTCCAAGTTTCCAAAGGATGATTGATGACATCGAAGACGGGAAAATCAACTGCGTTGTCACAAAGGACTTATCCCGTCTGGGAAGAAACTATATCCTGACCGGTCAGTACACGGAAATCTATTTCCCCAGCAAGGGAGTACGCTACATTGCCATCAATGACAATGTGGACACCATCAACGGAGAAAGCGAGCTTGCACCGTTCTTAAACATCCTGAATGAAATGCACGCCCGACAGACCAGCAAAAAGGTCAAGGCTGCCATGCACACAAGATTTGCCAATGGCGCACACTATGGAGCCTATGCACCGCTGGGCTATGTAAAAGACCCGGACAAAAAAGGTCATCTTCTGATCGACCCGGAAACACGCTGGATTGTAGAGAAGATTTTTGACCTTGC